>DPSI01000457.1:4966-5238 GCA_003527165.1 Pseudomonas sp. | reverse complement strand
ACAGTCTTTGATTGGCATCATGGCACGAATCACCGAGGCGCCCAAGACAGGCGAAGCCAAAACCCGGCGGTCTGGCATCAACGGTACGAAGGCGATCGACGGGCCAGCTGTTGCTGACAAACTTTTCGCGGCAGACTAGCTCTCACCAATAGCCAGCCCGCCGATCGCCCCTGGGCTGTGAGAACGGCCCGTAAACCGAAGGAAGCGCGATGAAATTCTGCAGCCAGTGCGGCGGCTCGATCACCGAAAGGGTGCCTGATGGAGATAACCGG
>DPSI01000457.1:4569-4702 GCA_003527165.1 Pseudomonas sp. | reverse complement strand
GTCTGTGCATCCTGCGATACGGTCCACTACCAGAACCCGCGCATCGTCGCTGGCTGCCTGCCAGTCTGGGAAGACCATATATTACTTTGCCGACGCGCCATCGAACCACGGCGCGGCTATTGGACGCTCCCGG
>DPSI01000457.1:0-4390 GCA_003527165.1 Pseudomonas sp. | reverse complement strand
AGTGCTGGCTGACGGCGGCGGCTATTGGACGCTCCCGGCCGGCTTCATGGAGAACGGTGAAACCGTGCAGCAAGCAGCGGAGCGAGAGACCTTGGAGGAAGCCTGCGCCAGAGTCACGGATCTGCAGCTATATACACTGTTCGATCTGCCGCACATCAACCAGGTCTACATGTTCTTTCGCGCAGAGCTGGTCGACGAACGATTCTGCGCAGGGGACGAAAGCCTCGAAGTCAGACTTTTTCAACAGGCCGACATCCCTTGGTCAGAGCTGGCTTTTCCGACCGTTGGCCGTACCCTAGAATACTTTTTCGCCGACCGGGTGCAGCAGACCTTCCCGGTGCGCAACGAAGCCATCGAAGCAATGCGGGTGGCGCGCAGACAGGTCTGATGTCGTAAGGATTCAGGAACGCTCCAATGCGCTGGCTGTTAGCGATCTTCTGCTTCACATTTGCCGCCCTCTCCCACGCTACCGCCGCGCCAGCATTCGATGATGCCTTCATTGACAAGGTTCTGGTGGTCAAGTCCGAGCGCCAGCTTCACCTAATCAGCCGCGGCGTCACCATGAAGAGCTATCGCGTGTCGTTGGGCAAGCAGCCGGGCCCCAAAGAACGCGAAGGCGATCAGCGGACCCCCGAGGGTTTTTACTGGATCGACTGGCGCAAGGCCTCCGACAAGTACAACCTGGCGATGCACATCTCCTATCCGAACGCCAAGGACCTGGCCCGGGCCAGCCGCGAAGGCGCCCGCCCGGGCAGCATGATCATGCTTCACGGCACCCCGCTCGACGAAGAATACCCGGAGTGATTCTTCCATACCCTCGACTGGACAGAAGGTTGCATCGCCCTGAAGAACGACGACATGCACGAGATTTGGAACCTGGTCAAGAACGGTACGCTGATCGAGATCCGCCCTTGATTCAGGAGCGCCGAGCTTGGCAGCAAGCAAGGCAGCGCGTTAACGCAAGCCTTTCCCTGGCCATTCGCCATCCATGACGAAGACGCCTTCAGACGAGCATCTGCAGCTGGCATCAGCTGTGTTTTTTGCCCTGTATTTCGCCTAACCGCGAATGACCAGAACTACAAGCCTCTGCTGCGGGGCATCGGCTTGACCTACGCGCAATACTTGGCTTGGCGATGCTCTTGCTGGGAGCGCGACGGCTTCACGGTCAGGGAAATCAGCGCCCGCTTGCTAACCGAACCTGGTCTGACACTGCTGCTCAAAACGCCGAGAAGCCGAGGGCCTGATCAGCCGGACCCGCAGCAGCAGCGACGAGCGAGGGGAAATATCGAGATGCGCCTGCACGTCAGCGCCTGACTGTCGGCATCTCTGATGCGCATAAAAAACCCGAGTCACCAATGGCGACTCGGGTTTTTCATTGAGCATCGCTCCATCAGAACTGCAAATCTGACAACCGCCACACCTCGAATGCAGGCGTCTCGTACGGGTGGGTACGTTTGAGCGCCTTGACGCTGTCATGAATCAGCTCGTCGGCCACCACCAACTCGACCTTCCACTCGGATACCGAGTGCACCTGGCCAAGCTGTCCGAGGAAAGGCTTGCTGCCTTCGAGCGGCCGATACTGGCCGTGCCCAAGCACTTGCCAGCAGCAACTGTCGTAGGCACCAATGCGCCCGGCACCAACGGCGAAAACCGCTTTCTTGACCGCGTCCAGGTGGCTTTCCGGAACATAGAAACACAGCTTGTACATCAACATCTCCGCACAGAACTGACGGCGGAGCACCTTCTCCGCCGGCACAACCAGGTTTGCCAATTCAACGCTGCGTTGCCAGCATCAGACGTTGCCAGACGTGCTTGGTTCAGCAGCCATGATCGACCGAATCACAGTTAAGAAAAAAGCCCGGAGCGTATGCACGCATCCGAGCTTTTTCAGTCCGCCGCGCTAGCTTCAGTCGACCCAGACCCGTGCGTTGCGGAACATGCGCATCCAGCCACCATCGTCTTGCCACTCGTCCGGGCGCCACGAGTTGGTCACGGCCCGGAACACCCGCTCGGGGTGCGGCATCATGATGGTCACGCGACCGTCACGCGTAGTCAGGCCGGTAATACCGCGCGGCGAACCGCCCGGGTTGGCCGGATAGCGCTCGGTGACCTTGCCGTGATTATCGATGTAGCGCAGCGCGACGGAGCCAGAGAGGTCGGCCTCGAGCAGCGCTTCTTCGCTTTCGAATTCCGCGTGCCCTTCCCCATGCGCGATGGCAATGGGCAGTCGGGAACCGGCCATGCCCTGCAGGAAGATCGATGGCGAATCCTGGACCTGAACCATGGCCACACGCGCCTCGAACTGCTCGGAGCGGTTGCGCACGAAGTGCGGCCAGGACTCACTACCAGGCACCAATTCGTGGAGATTGGAGAGCATCTGGCAGCCGTTGCAGACGCCAAGGGCGAAGCTGTCCTTGCGTTCGAAGAAGGCGCTGAAACCCTCCCGGGCGCGGCTGTTGAACAGAATCGACTTGGCCCAGCCTTCGCCGGCACCCAGCACGTCACCGTAGGAAAAGCCGCCACAGGCCACCAGCCCCTTGAAGCGCTCGAGACTGATGCGTCCGGACAGGATATCGCTCATGTGCACGTCGACCGCGGCGAAACCGGAGCGGTCGAACGCGGCCGCCATTTCGCTCTGACCGTTGACGCCCTGCTCCCGCAGAATCGCCACCTCAGGCCTGACGCCACGCTTGATATAGGGCGCAGCGATATCTTCGTTGACGTCAAAGCCCAACGTGACGCTCAGACCGGGATTGTCTTCTTCCAACAGCGCGTCGAATTCCTGGTCGGCGCAATCGGCGTTGTCGCGAAGGCGCTGGATCTGATAACTGGTTTCGGACCACTGGCGTTGCAGCAAGCGGCGATCGCCGGCAAACACGTCCGCGCCGTCGAACTTGATCGCCACGTGGCCGTTATTGACCGGCTGGCCAATGACTGACACGCAGTCGGCCAGGCCCGCTGCACTGAACTGCGCGAGCACGACTTCGGTATCGCCCTGACGAACCTGAATCAGCGCGCCCAGCTCTTCATTGAAAAGCGCCGCCGGGATTTGCGAGGCGCTCTCGACCAGACCATCGAGGTTGAGGTTGAGCCCGCAATGGCCGGCGAAAGCCATTTCCAGCGCCGTCGTCAGCAAGCCGCCGTCCGAACGATCGTGGTAGGCCAACAGCAAGCCATCGGCGTTGAGCCCCTGGATCACCGCGAAGAACGCTTGCAGGTCTTCGGCGTCATCCACGTCCGGCGCCTGGCGCGCCATGTGCCCATAGACCTGCGCCAGGATCGATGCACCCATGCGATTCTGGCCGCGGCCGAGGTCGACCAGCACCAGATCGGTCTCGCCCTTGTCCAGACGCAGCTGCGGCGTCAGGGTCTGGCGGATGTCCACCACCGGCGCGAAACCGGACACGACCAGCGACAACGGCGACGTCACGCTCTTTTCGCCGCTCTCGTCCGACCAGCGGGTCTTCATCGACATGGAGTCCTTGCCCACCGGAATGGTGATGCCGAGCGCCGGGCACAGCTCCATACCGACGGCCTTGACCGTGTCGTACAGCCGCGCGTCCTCGCCCGGATGGCCGGCTGCGGCCATCCAGTTGGCGGAAAGCTTGATGTCGGAAATCTTCTCGATACGTGCAGCGGCGAGGTTGGTCAGGGTTTCGCCGATCGCCATGCGGCCCGACGCCGGCGCATCGAGCAGGGCCAGCGGCGTGCGCTCGCCCATGGCCATGGCTTCACCACTATAAACGTCATAGCTGGTGGCCGTGACGGCGCAATCGGCCACCGGAACCTGCCAAGGGCCGACCATCTGATCGCGCGCCACCATGCCGGTGATGCTGCGGTCGCCAATGGTGATCAGGAAGCTCTTGCTGGCCACCGCCGGATGATGCAGAACACGATTGATCGCCTCGGACAGGTCAACCTGATCCGCGGCGAAATCGTCGCCAAGCTCGGCCTCGCGAACGGCGCTGCGGTGCATGCGCGGCGCCTTGCCGAGCAGCACATTGAGCGGCATGTCGACCGGATTATTGCCGAAGTGGCTGTCGGAAACGGTCAGATGCGGCTCGGCGGTGGCTTCACCCACGACGGCGAAGGGGCAGCGTTCACGCCTGCAGATGGCCTCGAAGCGCTCCAGATCGGTTGCGTCGACCGACAGCACGTAACGCTCCTGGGATTCGTTGCACCAAATTTCCAGCGGCGCCATGCCCGGCTCGTCATTCGGGACTTTGCGCAGCTCGAAACGCCCGCCGCGACCACCATCGTTGACCAGTTCCGGAAAGGCGTTGGACAAGCCGCCGGCACCGACATCATGAATGAACTTGATGGGGTTCTTGTCGCCCAGCTGCCAGCAGCGGTCGATGACTTCCTGGCAACGGCGCTCCATTTCCGGGTT
>DPSI01000280.1 GCA_003527165.1 Pseudomonas sp. | reverse complement strand
CGCTGGTCATCGGAGCAGGACTGGCCGGTTGCGCGAGCGCGGCGAGCCTGGCGGCCCGTGGCTGGCAGGTGACGCTGCTGGAGCGCCATGGCGACGTCGCTCAGGAGGGCTCCGGCAATCCCCAGGGCGTGCTCTATCTGAAGCTGTCGGCGCATGGCACAGCACTGTCACAACTGGTCATCAGCGGCTTCGGCTATACACGCAGGCTGTTGCACAACCTGCAGAGCGGGCGAGATTGGGATACCTGTGGCGTATTGCAGATCGCCTTCGATAATAAGGAAGCCGCGCGACAAGCCGCGCTCTCCAGCGCCTTTGCATCCAGCCTGCTGCGCCCCGTGGAGCACGCGGAGGCCGAGCAGCTGGCCGGTGTAGCGCTGGACAGTGGCGGCCTGTTCTACCCCGACGCCGGCTGGGCGCACCCGCCCGCGCTGTGCCGCTGGATGATCGCGCATCCGGCGATCGAAGTGATCCGGCATCGGCAGCCTGTCGAGTTACGCCGCGTGGACAAGCGCTGGCAGGCTCTGGACCGTGAAGAACTGCTGGCCGAAGCACCGGTGGTAATTCTGGCCGGTGCGGCCGATGTCGCGCGATTCACCCAGAGCGCCTGGCTACCGCTCAAGCGCATCCGCGGTCAGATCACCGGGCTGCCGGCCACCGAGCGAAGCGCCACACTACGCACCGTGCTCTGCGCCAAAGGCTATGTCGCCCCGCCGCGCGACGGCCTGCATACCCTGGGCGCGAGCTTCGACTTCGCCCAGACCGATCCGACCCCGAGCGAAGCGGAGCACCGTTCAAATCTGGATATGCTCGAGGAAATTTCCGGAGACCTCTATCAGCGGCTACAGGCCGCTAACCACGAAATCGCCGACCTGCAAGGCCGAGTAGCGTTTCGCTGCACCAGCCCGGACTACCTGCCGATCGTCGGCCCAGTGGCCGATCCCGCGCTATTTGCCGACGCCTATGCCGTGCTGGGCAAGGATGCCCGGCAAGTGCCCGACACGCCGTGCCCCTGGCTGGACGGGTTATACGTCAATACCGCACACGGCTCCCGCGGCCTGATCACCACACCGCTGTCCGGCGAACTGCTGGCGGCCTGGCTCGATGGCGAGCCGCTGCCCGTGCCGCGCGCCATCGCCGAGGCCTGCCACCCGAATCGATTCCTGCTACGCAAACTGATTCGTCGAGCGGACTGAATCGACCTGGGCACCCGCACGCTCGGCTGGCCACCGGACTGGCGACATTGCCTGGCGAATCGGACGGATCAGGCCCTGCGGTACGGTTCGTCCCAGAATGGGCGGCTCGCTTCCGTTTCGATATCGGCGCGGCTCAACCCGAGATCCTTGAGCATCTCGTCGCTCAGCGCGGCGAGCTGCTGGCGCTGCCGATACAGCGCGTGCCAGCGGCTTACTCGCTGCCCGTACGCGCGCAACAGCGCGGCGAGCGATAGGCTGCGGCTGGATGGCAAACGACCGGCTTTCAGAAACTCGGCATGGCTTTTCATGATGCACCTCTGGATGGGGATGGCCTCAGTGTCCAGCCAGGCTTATGATCAATCCAACGAATGTTACTGATGGCGTCCATCTCGGAGATTGATGAATGGCCAACTACCCCAGTATCGATGCGGAGCTGCTGCGCAGCTTCGTTGCCATTGCCGATCATGGCGGTTTCACCCGAGCGGCCGAGGCCGTCAATCGCACCCAGTCGGCCATCAGCATGCAGATGAAACGGCTCGAAGAGGATGTGCTGCAACGCGCCCTGTTCGAGCGCGATGGCCGCCAGGTTCGGCTGACGGCCGAAGGTCAGGTCCTGCTCGGCTACGCTCGGCGGATCCTGAAGTTGCACGGCGAAGTGCTGAGCACTTTTCGCGAGCCGCACATGGTCGGGTCGGTGCGCATCGGCACACCGGACGATTACGTGATGCGCTTTCTACCAGGCATTCTCTCGCGCTTTGCGCAGGCCTACCCGCTGGTTCAGGTGGAAGTGCATTGCGAGCCGTCCTTCCAGCTGCTGCAGCGCCGCGATCTGGATCTGTCGATCATCACTCGCGAGCCAGGTGCCGAGATCGGTCAGTTGCTGCGACGCGAACGCGTGATCTGGGCCGAGGCGGCCGGCTTCAACGCCCACGAACAACGACCGATACCGCTGGCGGTATTCAATAGCGAGTGCTTCTGCCGAGCCTGGGCCTGCAATGCGCTGGATACTCTGGATGTCCCCTATCGAGTCGCCTATACCAGCGCGAGCCTGTCCGCGTTGATGGCCGTGGTCAGCGCCGGTCTGGCTGTCACGGCCCAGATGCAGAGCCTAGTTCCGCCAGACATGCGTCAGCTGGGCACGACCGAAGGATTTCCGGAGCTGCCGATAAGCAGCACCGTGTTGCTACGCAACGAGCGCAACCAATCGCAGGTCAGCGAGACATTGGCCGAGCATATCGTCGAAGGCTTCCGCCTCTAGCGCCTGTTGACGTTTCGTCGCGAGCCGCGTTGCTGCGGATGTCGAAGGACTTCGAGCCGAGCAGCCTTGCCTGCCTACTCCATCGGTCCGCATATCGAAGCGGCTCGCAATACCGCCGCGGTGATCCCGTGCCGCTCCCATTCAGGCAGCGCTGCAAAGCGCTTCACGAACTCCGGCGGCAATAACGAAGGTGCCTGCTGCTTCAACGTCCTACCCTCCGCTGTCAGCAGCAGCCATTGACGCCGCCGATCCTGGTCGTCGCGCTGGCGTAGCAGCAGCCCCCGCTCGGCAAGTCGATCGAGCTGCCCCGACAACGTGGCAGCGGTCAGGCTGACGCGCTTGCTCAGCGCGCTGGCAGTGAGCTGCCCCTCGGTGGCCAGCACCTGAAGAATCATCAGTTGCACCGGGCTCAGGCCGCCGTAACGGGCCAATCGTTTGGCATGGACTTCGGCGTCCTGCTGGGATCGGAGAGCGTCGTGTA
>DPSI01000283.1 GCA_003527165.1 Pseudomonas sp. | reverse complement strand
CGACCGCACCTCACCGAAGACGGCTGGGCTGTTCGGCCAGATCGTGGTGATCGCCGCCCTATTCGTGGCCTGGGTAAATGGCGTTCACAGCTATGAACAAGCGCTGCTGCTGGGGCTGTTCCTCGGCATGGCCGGCGCCTCCTTCGCCGTCGCGCTGCCGCTGGCCTCGCAGTGGTATCCGCCGCAGCATCAGGGCAAGGCCATGGGCATCGCCGGAGCGGGCAACTCCGGCACCGTCCTCGCAGCACTGTTCGCACCCGTGCTGGCTACCATGTTCGGCTGGAGCAACGTGTTCGGCCTGGCATTGATCCCGCTGGTACTGACCCTGATCATCTTCGCCAGCGTCGCCAAAAATGCGCCGAACCGTCCCGCGCCGAAGTCCTTCGCCGACTACATGAAGGCGCTGGGTGACCGTGACAGCTGGTGGTTCATGTTCTTCTACAGCGTGACCTTTGGCGGCTTCCTCGGCCTGGCCAGCACCCTGCCTGGCTATTTCCACGACCAATACGCCTTCGACCCGGTCAAGGCCGGCTACTACACCGCTGCCTGCGTGTTCGCCGGCAGCATGTTGCGCCCGCTCGGCGGCGCGCTGGCCGACCGCATCGGCGGCATCCGCTCTCTGCTGATGATGTACACGCTGGCAGCTGCTTGCCTGTTCGTCGTTGGTTTCAACTTGCCGAGTTCCACGGCTGCACTGGCATTATTCGTGGTGGCCATGCTTAGCCTCGGCGCCGGTAATGGTGCGGTGTTCCAGCTGGTGCCGCAGCGCTTCAGCAAGGAAATCGGGGTGATGACGGGGCTGGTCGGCATGGCCGGCGGAATCGGTGGCTTCATGCTCACTGCCGGCCTGGGCGCCGTCAAGCAGGCTACGGGCGACTATCAGATGGGGCTCTGGCTGTTTGCCAGCCTGGGTGCGCTGGCCTGGTTCGGCCTCTATGGGGTGAAGCGCCGCTGGAGAACCACTTGGGGCTCTGCCGCGATGACGGCGGCGCGGGTGTAAAAATCAGCTGGAAGCGAAATATCAAACTTCAGGCTTCAGGCTGAGCTCTTGGACTTTTAGTTATGCCCTTGCAGTTGTCGTTCGGCGAAGCCACCGCCACCGGTCCCCGCGAAGAGAATCAGGACGCGCTGCGTATCGTCACGCCCACGCAGGCCCTCGCCGCGAGCAAGGGCGCGCTGTTCGCCATCGCCGATGGCGTCAGCCAATGCGCGGACGGCGGCCTGGCGGCACGGGCTACCTTGCAGGCACTGGCAACCGACTACTACGCCACACCGGAAACCTGGACCGTCGCGCAATCACTCGATCGGCTGTTGGTTGCGCACAATCGCTGGCTGCAGGCCAACGGTAACGGGCTACCGCTGCTGACCACGCTGACCGCACTGGTGTTGCGCGGTCGTCGCTTCACCCTCGCCCATGTGGGTGACTGCCGTGCCTACCGCTGGCTCGACGACGAGCTGCAGCGGCTGAGCGAAGACCATGTCTGGGAGCAGCCGAACATGCAGCACGTGCTCAAACGTGCCATGGGTCTGGACCAGCACCTGGTGGTGGACTACCTCGACGGCGAGCTTCGTCTCGGCGAATCTTTCGTGCTGCTCAGCGACGGCGTCTGGGCCAGCATCACCGAAGGCGATATCCAGAATGTCCTTCGCGCCGAGCCGGACCTGTCCAATGCGGCCAAAGCGCTGGTCAATCTCGCGCACCAGACCGGCAGCCAGGACAACGCCAGCGCTCTGCTACTGCGGATCGACGAGCTGCCGGAAGCGGCCCTGGCCGATTCGCTCGCGCAACTGGCGGACTGGCCGCTGCCGCCCAGGCTGCGCCCGGGCCTGCAATTCGAAGGCTGGACCGTCGAGGCGTTGCTCGCCGAGTCGCGCCAATCGCTGGTCTACCGGGTCAGCGATCAACAGGGTCAGCCCTGGCTGCTGAAGACCCTGCCGCCCAGCCGTGCTGATGAACCCGAGGCCGGGCCGGCCCTGCTGCAGGAAGAATGGTTTCTGCGCCGCGTCGCCGGCCGCCACTTTCCGGAAACCCACGGCCTGCCCCAGCGCCAGCATCTGTACTACGTACAGCGCGAATACCACGGCCAGACCCTTGCCCAGCGGTTCAGCCAACAGGGCCCGATGGCGCTGGCCGACTGGCTGCAGCTGGCGCCACGCCTGATCCGCGCAATGGGCATGCTGCACCGGCGCAACATCCTGCACCGCGACATCAAACCCGAAAACCTGCATCTGGGCGAGGACGGCGAGCTGCGCCTGCTGGACTTCGGCCTGGCCTACTGCCCGGGCCTGTCTCAGGACCCGCTGCACAATCTGCCGGGTACGCCGAGCTATATCGCCCCGGAAGCCTTCGCCGGCGCGGCACCGAGCCGCGTACAGGACCTTTACGCAGCAGCTGTCACGCTCTACTACCTGCTTACCGGTCACTACCCCTACGGCGAGGTCGAGGCGTTCCAGCGGCCCCGTTTCGGCAACCCGGTGCCGGCCAGTCGCTATCGTCCCGACCTGCCCCAGTGGCTGGACGACATGCTCAGGCGCGCCGTCGCGGCCGGCCCCACGCAGCGCTTCGAAACAGCGGAAGAATGGCTGCTGACCCTGGAACAGGGCGAGCGCCTGGCCAGCAGCGCGCCGAAGCTGCCGCTAATGGAGCGCGAACCGCTGAAGGTCTGGCGCAGCCTGGCCCTGTTCTCGCTGCTACTGAATCTGATTCTGCTGGTGTGGTTGATCAAAAGCGGTTAGCTAACCGGGCTAACCGATCAGCGCCGAACGATTAACCCTTGGCGCGCCACACGTGTCAGCTCGCGCACGCATTCACCGAGACGCTCGCGGCTGGGTGCCTGGATCACGGCCAGGTCGAAGCTGTCCGCGGCGAAATGCGCCAGCGATTCATCGGCACCGGTGAACTGAACGAGAAAGGCGCGCGGCTTGCCCCAACGCTTCGGCCAGCCGTCCAGATAGCGCAACAGCGAGGGTTGGTGACTACCGCCAAGAAGGATTTTCGGATTGCTGCGAACCAGGCCACTGGTGATCGGGGCCAAGCGTAGGGGAGCGCGTTGCAGTGCATTCATCAGGAGAGGTCCCGCCTCAAGGATTCCGCTGGGCAGCGGTGGGAGGCGACACCGAACCAGCGCTTTAGCGGTATTTTCGAAGCCTTGGCTCCAGGCGCCCCGCAAGTAGCTGACTAAATCGGCGCATGGGCGAAACAATAAAAAGCGGCACGGCCGCTGTCAACGGTCAATCGTCGCGAGCTTGCCGGCTCACCTGCACCAGCGCTGCGCAGCGCGCTTCATAGTAGTGCAGAAAACAGCCGCGCCAGATGCTAGCCCTTCTCCTAACCGCTTGAAAAACAAGGATAGCCAGGGTTGGCATAAGCCCTGCATTGTCAGACTCACATCAAGCCGGGCCTTCAACGTGGAGGGCCGGGCTCCGAATACGGAAGGCAAGGACAAAGGCGTCCTCACTGAGTAATCAGTGGGACGCCTTTTTCGTTGTTGGATTAGAGGCATGGCCAGGCAGCGATCTGCCGCCCGGCCCGGCGCGGAGAACGGCATGAAAAAACTCAAGCTAGTGATGATTGGCAACGGCATGGCCGGGGTTCGTACCTTGGAGGAGCTGCTCAAGCTTGCCCCCGAGCTCTACGACATCACGGTGTTCGGTGCCGAACCCCATCCCAACTACAACCGCATCCTGCTCTCTCCCGTATTGGCCGGTGAGCAGACCTTCGAGGAAATCGTGCTCAATGATCTCGACTGGTACGCCAATAACAACATCCGCCTGATGCTCAATCGCAAGGTGATCGAGATCGACCGGGTCAAGCGCCGCGTGATCGCCGCGGACGGCAGCGAAGCCGAGTACGACCGTCTGCTCATCGCCACCGGCTCGAATCCCTTCATCCTGCCGATCCCTGGCAACGGGCTGGACGGTGTGATTGGCTATCGCGACATCGCTGACACCCAGGCGATGATGGACGCCGCCGAGACCCACA
>DPSI01000284.1 GCA_003527165.1 Pseudomonas sp. | reverse complement strand
GGAAGCCTACCAGATGGCCTTTCGCGACGAGCTGACGGGGCTGCCGGGGCGCCGGGCACTCAACGAGCGCCTGCAACGACTGGGGCGCCAATACGTCATTGCCATGGCAGACGTGGACCGCTTCAAGGCATTCAACGATACCCACGGTCACGACGTCGGCGACGAGGTGCTGCGGTTGGTGGCGAGCCGGCTGCGCAAGGTTGGTGGTGGCGGGCGTGCCTATCGTTATGGGGGTGAAGAATTCGCACTGGTTTTTCCCGGGCGCGATCTGCAGCACTGCCTGCCGCACCTGGAAGCCGTACGGCAGGCGGTCGAAAGTTACCCACTGCACCTGCGTGACAAGGCCAGTCGACCGAAGGCCGCCGAGCAGGGACGGCAACGTCGCGGTGCCGGTACCGCTGGCTCAGTTTCGGTGACCATCAGCATCGGCGTCGCTGAACGGCTGATGACGCAGCGCAGCCCGGATGAGGTCATCAAAGCAGCGGATCAGGCGCTCTACAGCGCCAAGGGTGCGGGCCGTAACTGCGTTCGGGCTCACGGTGAGAACCGCCGCGGCGCGGTGCGCACCGCAAAGCAGGCGGCCACAAACGCCTGAGTGGTTATAACGGCGCATTCATCGCTCGCAATGTGATTGTTGAGTGGCCCGATCTGCCGGTAGCGTGCCGCTGATAACAATACCGCGCCGTCTCTGGAGAACGATATGCCCGCCTACAAGGCCCCCCTGCGCGACATGCGCTTCCTGATCGATGAAGTGTTCGACTTCCATGGTAGCTATGCCGCCAATGGCGCAGACGATGCCACACCGGACATGGTCAGCGCTATCCTCGAGGAAGGCGCCAAGTTCTGCGAGCAGGTTCTCGCGCCGCTCAATCGCAGCGGTGACGAAGAGGGCTGTCATTTCGACAATGGTGTGGTGACTACACCCAAAGGGTTCAAGGAAGCTTTCGCTCAGTACGCCGAAGGCGGCTGGATGGGGCTGGCCTCGGACCCGACCTATGGCGGCCAGGGATTGCCGCATTCGCTGGGACTCGTCATCGGCGAGATGGTCGGCTCGGCCAATACATCCTTTGGCATGTATCCGGGGCTGACCCACGGCGCGATGGCCGCGATTGCGGCCCACGGCACCGATGAACAGAAGCAGACCTATCTGAGTCGCATGACCGAAGGCCGCTGGACCGGCACCATGTGCCTGACCGAGTCGCATTGCGGCACCGATCTTGGCCTGATCAAAACCCGCGCCGTGCCACAGGGTGACGGCAGCTACGCCATCAGCGGAACCAAGATATTCATCTCCGCCGGTGAGCACGACATGAGCGAAAACATCGTGCACCTGGTGCTGGCTAAGTTGCCCGATGCGCCCGCCGGCACCAAGGGTATCTCGCTGTTCATCGTGCCGAAGTTCCTGCCGAAGGAGGGCCGGCCCGGCGCGCCCAGCGAGGCGGGCGAGCGCAACGGCGTCGCCTGCGGCTCCATCGAGCACAAGATGGGCATCAAGGCGTCCGCCACCTGTGTGATCAACTTCGACGGCGCCACGGGCTATCTCATCGGTGAGCCGAACAAGGGCCTGAACTGCATGTTCACCATGATGAATCATGCACGCCTTGGCACAGGTATGCAGGGGCTATGCAATGGCGAGGCGAGCTTCCAGGGAGCGGTCCAGTACGCCAACGAGCGCTTGCAGATGCGCTCGCTGAGCGGCGCGAAATTTCCGAACAAGCCCGCCGACCCGATCATCGTTCATCCGGACGTGCGGCGCATGCTTCTCACCATGAAAGCCTTCAACGAAGGCAACCGCGCGCTGGCCTATTTCACCGCGCAATTGCTCGACCAGACCCACAGTCCGGACGAAAGCGAACGCCAGGAGGCCGAAGCCCTTTTGGCCTTCCTCACGCCTGTCTGCAAGGCGTTCATGACCGATACCGGGCTGGAGGTGACCAACCTGGGCATGCAGGTATTCGGTGGCCACGGCTATATCCGTGAATGGGGCATGGAGCAATTGGTGCGTGACTGCCGCATTGCGCCGATCTACGAAGGCACCAACGGTATCCAGGCGCTCGACCTGCTCGGCCGCAAGGTGCTGGGTAGCCAGGGCAGGCTGATGCTCGGCTTTACCAACCGAGTGCACAGGTTCTGCGAAGCCAATGCCCAGCATCCGCAGTTGCAGGGCCTTGTGGCGCAGCTGGCTGGCATCAACCGTGATCTGGGCGAGCTGACCCAGCGGATCGGCATGGCGGCCATGAAGAATCCGGACGAAGTCGGTGCGGCGTCGGTCGACTACCTGATGTATTGCGGCTATCTGATTCTCGGCTACTTCTGGCTGCGCATGGCCGTGGTTGCCCAGAGCAAACTGGACGCCGCCGATGGCGATGCGGCGTTCTACCAGGCGAAGCTGATCACCGCTGACTTCTATTTCGCTCGCGTGCTGCCCCGGACTGCTGCGCACAAGGCAGCGATCGAGGCGGGCAGTGCGAGCCTGATGAAGCTGGCGGCGGATCAATTCGCCTTTTGAAGCATTCCTAAGCGACCGAGCCCGCCACGTCAGCAGGCAGTGTGAAAACTGCTGCGTTCGGTTATGCCGCTATGCCGCACTAAAAACAGGCGAGGATGCAAGTCCTGCCCGCTGCCTCGCCTGTTTTTGCCTTGGTTAGGCGGCACCGCCTAACCATCACTCGCTGCGTTTTCGCACAGCCTGACGTGCGGGCTTTTTCATATCGATTCGATGTCGGTTTTCATGGCGCTGTCGGCGGACAGTCGAGACTGACTGTGCTGTCGAGATGGGAACCGTTTGGTCAGTTTAAGACGCTTCGGGCGCCGATTGGTCTTCAGTTAGACTCGCGAAACTGCTACGGCCAATTGGCCGGGTGACACGTTTTGCGAGGTCCTTCCATGGCTGACTACAAAGCACCGCTGCGCGATATGCGTTTTGTCCTGAATGAAGTCTTCGAGGCCCCAAGGCTCTGGCAGACGTTGCCTGCGCTGGCTGGGGTCGTGGATGCGGAAACCGCAGAAGCGATTCTCGAGGAGGCGGGAAAGATTACCGCCAACACCATCGCGCCGCTCAACCGCAGCGGTGACGAAGAAGGCTGCCACTGGGTCGATGGCGCAGTCAGCACGCCGGCCGGCTATCCCGAAGCCTATCGCCTATACGCCGAAGGCGGCTGGGTTGGCGTCGGTGGCGACCCCACCTACGGCGGTATGGGCATGCCCAAAGCGATCTCGGCCCAGGTCGAGGAAATGATGAACTCCGCCAGCTTGGCGTTCGGCCTCTACCCGATGCTCACCTCTGGCGCTTGCCTGTCGATCTACGCCCACGCCAACGAAGCGTTGAAGCAGAAGTACCTGCCGAACATGTACGCCGGCGTTTGGGCCGGTTCCATGTGCCTGACCGAGCCGCACGCCGGGACCGATCTGGGTATCATCCGGACCAAGGCTGAACCGCAGGCGGATGGCTCCTACAAGGTCAGCGGCACCAAGATATTCATCACCGGTGGCGAGCACGATCTCACCGAAAACATCATCCATCTGGTGCTGGCCAAGCTGCCCGATGCCCCAGCCGGCTCGCGCGGCATCTCGCTGTTTCTGGTGCCCAAGGTGATGGTCAACGAGGACGGCAGCCTGGGCTCGCGCAACAGCCTGAGCTGCGGTTCGATCGAGCACAAGATGGGCATCCAGGCCTCGGCCACCTGCGTGATGAACTTCGACGGCGCCACAGGCTGGATGGTTGGCGAGCCGAACAAGGGCCTGGCGGCGATGTTCACCATGATGAATTACGAGCGTCTGGGTGTCGGTATTCAGGGGCTTTCTACCGGTGAACGTTCCTACCAGAGTGCCGTTGAATACGCCCGTGAGCGCATCCAGAGCCGTGCACCGACCGGCCCGGTGGCGCAAGACAAAGCGGCTGACCCGATTATCGTGCATCCCGATGTGCGCCGCATGCTGCTGACCATGAAGGCCTTGAACGAAGGCGGCCGCGCCTTCTCCAGCTATGTCGCGCTGCAGCTGGACATCGCCAAGTTCAGCGAAGACGCCGAGGCCCGGCAGCGCGCCGAAGCGCAGGTGGCGTTACTGACCCCGGTGGCCAAGGCCTTCCTCACCGACATGGGACTGGAGACCACGGTTCACGGCCAGCAGATCTTTGGCGGCCATGGCTTCATTCGCGAGTGGGGTCAGGAGCAGCTGGTGCGCGACTGCCGCATCACCCAGATCTACGAGGGCACCAACGGTATCCAGGCGCTGGACCTGCTGGGGCGCAAGGTGGTGGGCAGCGGCGGCGAGCTCTACAAGGCGTTCGCTGATGAAATTCGGCGCTACTGCGCAGCAGCCGGCTCGGAGCTCGACGAGTTCATCGCGCCGCTCAAGGCAGCACTGGATAACCTCGACGAACTCACCGCCTTCGTCCTCGACAGCGCGAAGAACAACCCCAACGAGATCGGTGCCGCCTCGGTGGAGTATCTGCATGTGTTCGGCTACACCGCTTACGCCTATATGTGGGCACGTATGGCAGACGCAGCGCTGGGTAAGGAAGGCCAGGCCGATTTTTATGCGAGCAAGCTGGGCACGGCGCGTTTCTTTTTTGCGCGCCTGCTGCCACGTATTCATTCGCTGAGCGCATCGGTTCGGGCAGGCAGTGATTCGCTGTACCTACTCGATGCCGCACAGTTCTGAGGGCTTAAGCTGTAAAGGCATAATGAAATTAATTAGCCATGTCTGGGAACAATGCGCCACTACTCCAGTCATAAGCCTGCATCGCTTGTAGTCAATGGCTTACACGCTGAGCCAAGGATGGATTCTTTGTAAGTAATTGCTTACAAATCGTGGTGCAGAATTGCTACTACAGGTTTGTTCGACCGAGCGGTAGTCTCTTGCGCTATGGACGCTGCGTATGGAAGCGCATAAAACAATAGAGAAGCGTAGCGGAACGACGCCAGGAAGGCGCAAGTCACGGATGTCAGGATTCAGTCTGCAAAGGCCCCGCTTCGGCGGGGTTTTCTTTTTATGGGGTAGAAAACACGGCCAACCGCAAGCTGGGTTGACGCGGTACTCGTATAGCGTCTAGTTCCAGAGCATTAATGCTTAACGCCGGCCTTAGGCTGGCATGCACACTCCAGTACCGCCAAGACCACAGTAACCGCCCGGATTCTTCGCCAAATATTGCTGATGGTAGGCCTCGGCATAATAGAACGCCGGAGCATGGGCAATTTCAGTGGTAATGCTGCCGAGTCCGTGCTTGCTCAGCTCAGCCTGAAAGCGCGCTTCGCTGGCGCGCGCCTCTTCCAACTGGGCATCGTCGAGGCAGTAAATCGCCGAACGATACTGGGTGCCGATGTCGTTACCCTGGCGCATGCCCTGCGTCGGATTGTGTGCCTCCCAGAACTGCTTGAGCAGTTCGCGGTAAGCGATCTGCTGCGGATCGAACACGACCAATACGGCTTCGGTGTGTCCGGTGAGCCCGGAACAGACTTCCTCGTAGGTGGGATTCGGTGTGTGGCCTCCGGCATAGCCCACAGCTGTGGTCCAGACGCCGGGTTGTTCCCAGAACCGCCGCTCCGCCCCCCAGAAACAACCCATAGCAAAAATTGCCTGATGCAGGTGAGCCGGGAAGGGGGGCTGAAGCGGGTTGCCGTTGACGAAATGCGCGTCGGGCACAGGGACCGCCGTGGCGCGTCCGGGTAGCGCCTGTCCCGCATCGGGAAGGGCCTGTTTGTGAACGAGAATTTGCGAGCGCAGGGTCATTTTTAGTCCTCGGGCCTGAATGTAAGGGCTGCTGAAAGCCTAGGCTACCAAGCGGACAAACCAAAGCGTTGTTACCCAGGCCGTGCGCTGACGAAAGGCTCAGAGCCAATGCGGATAACGGCTAAGCGAGCCGATCAGCTGGGCTCCTGGTATGGGCTTGTCGAACAGATAGCCCTGCCCGATATCACACCGCTGGTGGCGTAGGAAGGTCAGCTGTTCGGTGGTCTCGATGCCTTCCGCGACGACCTTCAGGTTAAGGTTGCGCGCCATGGCGATGACCGCCGAGGTGATTTCGATATCGTCCTGGTTACCAGGTATGTCCTTGATGAAGCTTCGGTCGATCTTAATGACGTCGATGGGAAATTTCTTCAAGTAGCTCAAGGACGAGTATCCGGTGCCGAAATCGTCCATTGCCAGCGTTACGCCGAGCGCCTTCAGGCCAATCAGCTGCTGGCGCGTTTCCTCGGTCGCCTCGAGTAGCAAGCTTTCGGTCAGCTCCAGCTCCAGGCAGCCCGGAGGCAAACGCTCCTCGGAAAGAATGGCGGCGATCGAGCCGACTAGTTCGGGATCGGAAAATTGCTTCGGTGAAAGGTTGATCGCAATCTGCGGTGTGCCGATACCCAGCGCAGCGAGCTGTAAGCCCATCCGGCATGCCTCGCGAGCCACCCATTTGCCGATGGGGATGATCAATCCGGTTTCTTCGGCCACGCTGATGAATTGATCTGGCCGGATCATGCCTTTCTCGGGGTGGTTCCAACGCAGCAGCGCTTCCAGCCCCTGCAGCCGACCGCTACGCAGGCAGAGCTTGGGTTGGTAGAAAACCTCGAGTTCGTTCTGCACCAGAGCGCGGCGCAGGTTGTTCTCCACGAACAGCTTGTAGTTGGCTTCGGCGTGCAGGGCTTCGGTGAATACCTGCACCTGATTTTTTCCGTTGGCCTTGGCTTTGTG
>DPSI01000462.1 GCA_003527165.1 Pseudomonas sp. | reverse complement strand
TCTCGCCCTGCTCAGCTGGCGTTTCGGCAGGCGTTTCGGCAGGCGTTTCGGCTGTCGGCTGCTCGTCCAGCGGCAGCGTCTCGGCGCTAAGATCGGGTGCTTCTTCGCTTCCAGTTGCCGGTGTCGAGTCGACCGATTCGTTGGCGGCGGGTTCAGCGGCCTCCTCGGCCCGATCCAGCAGGTGAATCTCGGTAGTACCGTCTGCCGCCTCGACCTCGATTCGCTCCAGCGCCGTGACCGATGGCCCTGCCTCGTTACGGGCCGTACGATCCTGCCACCAGAGAAATGCGCCGACCGCGATTATCAATGTCAACACGAAGGTAAAGAAACGCATCATGCTGCGCGATAGGCGTACCGGTTCGTCGATATGTCCGAGACTGTTGACGCTGCTGCCGGTTGCATCGGTACCGGTATGCTGGTCGAACTGCTGCACCAGACGATTCTGGTCCAGCCCCAGCAGCTTGGCGTAAGCACGAACGTAGCCACGGGCAAATGTATGGCCAGGCATCTGACTGAAGTCACCGGCCTCGATCTGAATGAGCGAGCGCTCCGACAGATTGAGTTGCTTAGCCACCGAAGAAAGCGACCAGTTCTTGCCCTCACGCGCGGCGCGAAGCGTTTCGCCTGGATTGGCCAGAGTCGGGGCAGCGGCTTCAGGATGTGGCGCGATCATCGTTGCTCCGAAAGAAACTGTTGATATTCAGGCGTACCTGGATACAGGCGCTTGAGCTGTAGACCAAGGCTCGCCGCCTGATCCCGATCCTCATGGATCTTCGCCAGACGAATGCCCAGCAGCAAACTGCGGGCATTCTGCTCGGAAAGGCTGCTGAATCCGTCGTAGTAGCGCTTCGCCGGCACATACTGTTGGGCGTCGTAGGCCAGCAGGGCCAGCTCCAGCAGTGCACGCGGTTGACGGCTGTCGAGGCGCAAGGCACGGGTGAAATAGGTTTCGGCCTGCTCGCGCTGGCCAAGCTTCAATGCGGTCATGCCCATGTTCTGGAAGACATGCGAGCGCCCGGAATAGAGGTTGTCTTCGGACGCCTGTGCAAAGCGTTCCATGGCTTCCTGATAACGCTTCTGCTCGAAGAGAAAGCTGCCGTAGTTGTTCAGGATACGTGCATCGTTGCGACTGGACAGCGCCTTGCGGTAATGCTCGTCAGCCAGCTGGTTTTCCATTTCGTTCTGAAACACCAGCGCGAGCGCCGCATGCGCGTCCGCGCTGTTCGGATCCAAATCGAGCGCCTTGCGTAACGGTGTCTTAGCGCGGGAGGCCTCGCCTTGCTGCAAATAGCCAATACCCAGCTGAATGTAGGCGTCTCGCGCTTCGTCGCGCCCTTCCGAGGTCCGCATGGGATTGCCAGATCCGGAAGACACGCAGCCAGCCATAAGGCCGGCGAGCAGAAACAGCAGCGCAACGCGCAAGGTCATCAGCATCCCCCTCAGGATCGGTTCGTAGCAACGGGCACTGGCTCAGATTGCAACTCGCGCACCGCGATGTAGCGCTCGCTTCGGCGCGTCCGATCCAGTACCTGCCCGACCAACTGGCCACAGGCGGCATCGATATCCTCACCGCGAGTGGTGCGCACCGTTACATTGTGCCCGGCTTTATGGAGGATGTCCTGAAAACGACGGATCGCATTGTTGCTCGGCCGCTCATATCCGGAGTGCGGGAAAGGATTGAAAGGGATCAAATTGATCTTGCAGGGGATTTTAGCCAGCAGCGCAACCATTTGTTCGGCATGCTCGGGTTGATCGTTGACGCCCTGCAAAAGGGTGTACTCGATGGTGAGAACACGCTTTTCGCCCAGATTGGAGATATAGCGCTGACAGGCCGCCAGCAACATTTCCAACGGATACTTCTTGTTGATAGGTACCAGCTGATCACGCAATGCATCGTTCGGGGCGTGCAACGACAGCGCCAGCGACACGTCGATGACCTTGGAAAGCTCGTCGATCATCGGCACTACACCGGATGTCGAAAGCGTTACCTTACGCTTGGAAATACCATATCCCAGATCGTCCATCATGATATGCATGGCGGCAACGACATTGTCGAAATTCAGCAGGGGTTCACCCATGCCCATCATCACCACGTTGGTGATGGCGCGATCGACCTTCGCCGGTATCGTGCCGAACGATTTGTTGGCAATCCACACCTGACCGATCACTTCGGCGGCGGTGAGGTTGCTGTTGAAGCCTTGTTTGCCGGTCGAGCAGAAACTGCAATCCAGTGCACAGCCGGCCTGGGAAGAAACGCAGAGCGTCCCGCGTCCACCCTGAGGAATGTAGACGGTTTCCACACAGCTACCCGAAGCCACACGCACCACCCATTTCCGGGTGCCGTCGGTAGAAATATCTTCGCTGACGATTTCGGGGCCGCGGATCTCGGCAGAGGCCTTGAGCTTTTCACGCAAGGCCTTGCCGATATTGCTCATGGCATCGAAGTCATCGACGCCAAAGTGGTGAATCCATTTCATGACCTGCCCGGCACGAAAGCGCTTCTCCCCTATGGAATCGAAGAAGCTTTCCAGCTGAGGCTGGGTCAGCCCCAGAAGATTTACTTTACCGGTCGTAACAGTCATCGGATTCACCTTCGCCTGATCAGCGAATGCGGGCACACACTTCGGTGGCGGAGAAGAAGTAGGCGATCTCGCGAGCAGCGGACGCTTCGGAGTCGGAACCGTGAACGGCGTTCTCGTCGATCGAGACGGCGAAATCGGCGCGGATAGTGCCCGGAGCGGCTTCCTTCGGGTTGGTAGCGCCCATCAGTTCACGGTTCTTAGCGATGGCGTCTTCGCCTTCCAGAACCTGAACGATGACCGGACCGGAAACCATGAAAGCGACCAGATCCTTGAAGAAGCCGCGCTCGCTGTGCTCAGCATAGAAACCGCCAGCTTCACGCTCGGACAGCTGAACCATCTTCGAAGCGACGACACGCAGACCGGCCTTCTCAAAACGGGAAGTGATTTCGCCGATTACGTTTTTGGCGACGGCGTCAGGCTTGATGATGGAGAAAGTGCGTTGCAGGGCCATTTGAAACTCCAGAAATCGATAGGTTAAAGCGAACAAGTAAACCCGCGAATTATACGCGGGTCCTGAATGAAAATATAAGAGCAGCTGCGAGCCGCTTAGCACGGCAGCCAAAGACCGAAACGCTGTCACGCTTGTGCCGTGACGCCTGAGACCGCAGCTTGCGGCTGCTCTACGCTTCTTCTATCCAGGCAGCCTGGATGGCTTCGAGGACTTTCTCGCCGCCACGCTTCGGGTCGTCCGAAAAGCCCGGTAGCTCGACAACCCAACGATGCAATTCGACGAAGTTCACGTAGCGGGGATCGACATCCGGCTTGCGCTCGGCCAGTTCGATTGCGATATCCAGCACATCAGCCCATTTAAGCGCCATGCTTCACCTCGCCTTCAATGGCCTTCGGAGACTTGATTGATGGTGTATTTCGGAATCTCGACCACCAGATCGACCTCCGCGACAGCAGCCTGACAGGACAACCGAGAGGTGGGCTCTAACCCCCACGCCTTGTCCAGCATATCGTCCTCCAGTTCATCAGAGGCTTCCAGCGAAGCAAAGCCCTCACGGATCACGACGTGACAGGTCGTGCAGGCGCAGGACTTTTCACAGGCATGTTCGATATCGATACCGTTGCGCAGTGCGGCATCAAGCACCGTCTCACCGGGCTGCGCCTCCACTACCGCCCCTTCCGGGCAATGGTCGGCATGGGGCAGGAAAACAATCTGCGGCATCTGGGTCATTCCTCGATATCGTTAAGCCGCCGCCCAGCCAGTGCGGCCTTGACGGTGGAATCTAGCCTGCGCGCGGCAAAGGCATCGGTAATCTGGCTCAGGCGCTTGACCTGACGCTCGATGGCAACACTGTCCTGGCTATCGAGCAGCTCACGCAACCCTTGCATCTGCGACTCGATCGCTGCGCGCTCCTCCTCACTGAGCAGGCGCTGACCATCTACCGCCAAGGCAGCCTCGACCGCCTCGAGCAG
>DPSI01000463.1 GCA_003527165.1 Pseudomonas sp. | reverse complement strand
CCCTGGCGCCAGGTAAAGGCCGACTCGTCCGGCAGGCCCAGACGCACACGTTGACTGCCGTCGCGTCCCCAACGGACGCCGGCCTCGCGCAGCCAGTCGCGCAGCAGCGGCAGGTCTTCGCTTTCGATCCCGGCGCGACGGGCGATCGCCGGCTGCTCCAGCCAGGCGAGTATTTCCTCGGCGGCGAAGCGGCTCTGCGCCAGCATCAGCAATTCGAGGAAGGCCTCGATCAGCGGCACCTCGGCGCGCAGGCTGCGATCGGCGAGGCTGTAGGGAATCCTGGGGCTGCCCTCGCGTGGCGCGAAGACCGCTTCGATGAAGGGGGCGTAGCGCTCGATGTCCGGGGTCAGCACCACCACCTTGTCCGGGCTCAGCGCCGGATCGGCGGCAAAGCGCGCCAGTAGTTGGTCGTGGAGGATTTCAACTTCGCGCAGCGGCGAATGGGCGATGTGGACTTCCAGCGAGCGGTCACTCTCGGCGAGGCTGATGCGCTCGTCGGGCAGACGGGTGCGCAGGCGCAGGATGTCGTTCTGCAGCGCGTGCAACAGGCTGTCGTCGCGCAGGTCTTCGTCCTCGGAATACAGGCCGATCTCCTGGCTGCCTTCGCTCGCCGCGAGGCTGAACAGCGAATCGAAGAAGTCCCGGCCCTGCTTGCCGAGGCTGGCCAGCAATGGATGGCCGACGTCCAGATACCAGTCGTCCGACCCGGAAGGCTGGGGAGCTGCTGCGCTCCCCCATGGCCCGACTGAAGGTTGTTGCCGCGCCAGCTCGCGGATATCGCGAATTTCGCCCCAGGCCTCGCGGCTCGGGTTGAGCGCGCAGACGATCACGTCAATATGCCGAGCCAGGCCGTCAAGCACACGCAGGTGATGTGGCGGCAGGCTGCTGATGCCGAACACCAGCAGCCGCTCGGGCAGGCCGGGCAAGGGCTCATCGCTGTAGAGGCGCTGCAGCAGGTCGCCTAACAAGCGTGCGCGGTGCGGGTGGCCATCTTTGGTCAGCTCACGCCAGAGCAGCGCCTGCCAGGCTTCGTCGGGGCCGAGGTCGAGCGTCTCGCCGCGTTCCCAAGCCGCTAGCCAGTCATCTCGATAGAGCAGGTACTGGTCGAACACGTCGGCAATCTTCGCCGCCAGCGACAGCCGCCTGCGCTCGTCGCCGCCGTCGAGGTACTGCGCCAGGCGCGGCGCCAGCTCGAGATTGTCCGGCTCGCACAGCCAGCCATACAGACGCCAGGTCAGTGTTGCGGGGGAAAACGCCGACTGCTCCGGCAGGCTGCCCAGTACCGCGCGGCTCAGGTCCCAGACGAACTTGGCCGGCAGCTGCATCTCCAGCTGCATGGCGATGCCCTGCTTGCGCGCCAGCTCCAGGGTCAGCCAGCGCCCCATGCCCTGGCTCGGCACCACCACCAGCGCCGGTGCGAACGGGTCGCTCAGCGGCTGGGCGAGCAGGCGCGTGGCCAGTTCGCCGAGGGTTTCGAGGTCGGGGGCGTGATAGAGGTTGAGCATGGGCAGACCGCTGCAAAACGAAGTGGGTAGGTTACAGGCCACCTGCCCGGCTAGCGAGTGACAGTGCCATTGTGCGCCGACCGCGCGATGACATGCGTCGGGCTGCCCGTTCGTGACAGATTCTTGAACGGCACCACCATGTGGCGGTCAACCGGATATCCCGTGATTCGTATCGCGCCGCTCGGCGCGGGCGCTTGCCGTTGCCGCTCGCCGGAGAAAACCGACTGATGTTGACGTTGCTGCACCTGCTTTCTTCCATCGCCTTGCTGGTTTGGGGCACGCATATCGTGCGGACCGGCATCATGCGGGTCTATGGCTCGCATTTGCGGCGGCTGCTGGGCCACAGCATGGCCAACGCGCCCATGGCCTTCACCGCCGGGATTGGGGTGACCGCGCTGGTCCAGAGCAGCAACGCCACTGCCTTGCTGGCCATTTCCTTTGTCGCCCAGGGACTGATGGCGCTACCAACGGCGTTAGCGATCATGCTCGGTGCCGATGTCGGCACGGCGCTGATGGCACGAGTGCTGACCCTCGACCTGTCCTGGCTCTCACCGCTGCTCACCCTGGTCGGCGTCTGCCTGTTCCTCTCGCGCAAGCAGACCCGTGCCGGCCAACTCGGCCGTGTGCTGATCGGCCTCGGCCTGATCATCCTGGCGCTGCAACTGATCGTGGCCGCCGCCGAACCAATCACCGAAGCGCGCGGCATGCGCATGCTGTTTTCCTCGCTGGCCGGTGACACCCTGCTGGCCGTGGTGGTTGGGGCGGTCTTTGCCGTGCTCTCCTATTCCAGCCTGGCGGCCGTCCTGTTGACCGCGACACTGGCCAGTGCCGGCTTGATCAGCCTGCCGGTCGCGCTCGGCGTGATCATCGGCGCCAATGTCGGCAGCGGCGTGCTGGCCTGGCTCAATGCCACGCCGCAGCCGGTACCGGCCCGTCGGGTGGCGCTGGGTAATCTGCTCTACAAGCTGGCCGGGCTGCTGGTAGTGCCGTTCTTGCCGATGCTGGTGGAGTGGATGGCGACCCTCGGCTACAGCCCGCAAACCCAGGTCATCGCCTTTCACTTGGTGTACAACTCGCTGCGCTGCCTGCTGTTGCTTCCCACGGTGGGCCTGATGGCCGGCCTCTGCGAGCGCCTGCTGCCGGAGCGAGTGCTGGATAACGGCATCGCGCAGCCACGCCACCTCGACCCCGCTGCACTGGACACGCCCACCTTGGCGCTGGCCAACGCCACGCGCGAAACCCTGCGCATCGGGGATCTGGTGGAAACCATGCTGGCACGGCTGCTAGAGGTGCTGCGCGAGGACCGGCCAGAACCGGGCGAAGAAATCCGTCGCCTGGATGACGATGTCGATGCGCTCTACAGCGGGGTGAAACTCTATCTGGCGCGGATGCCGCGTGAAGACCTGGCCGAGCAGGAGAGCCGACGCTGGGCGGAAATCATCGAACTGGCGATCAACCTGGAACAGGCCGGAGACATCATCGAGCACATGCTCGGCAAGGTGCAGAACATCAAGACGTCCAAGCGGCGCTCGTTCTCCGACAGCGGACTGGACGAACTCGGTCAGTTGCACGCCCTGCTCAGCGCCAATCTCGCACTGGGCCTGTCGGTATTCCTTTCCGGGGACTCGCACAGTGCACGGCAGTTGTTGCAGCAAAAGCGCCAGTTCCGCAAGCGCGAGCGCGAACTGGCTCATGCCCATGTGCATCGGCTGCACCAACAAGTGGTCGAAAGTATCGAAACCAGCGCCGCGCATCTGGAGCTGATCGCGGACATGAAGCGTCTGAACTCGTTGTTCTGCAGCGCGGCCTACGCGGCGCTGGAAGGTCCCGGCACCGGCAGGAACCGCTCAATGGGCGAAACCCCGTCTATGCGCGAGACGCAGATGACGGAACACCCGCTGCCACCCGGCAAGCCGGCCTGAACGACTGATCGTCAAGCCCGCTCGATGACCCGGTTACGCTGACGCATACTCATAAAATCCCGGCGATGCGTGGCATGGCCGGGGTTTCATCAGTGGGTTGGGGCGTTCAGTTCTGCTTGCGCCGTCTTTGCACCCACACCACCAGACCGAACAGCAGCAGCGCCGGTAGCCACATCCACTCCTTGGCCCAACGTTCGGTCGGCGCACGCACGGCGAGGATTTCCTGATCGAACTGCAGACCCATTTCGGCGGCAGGGCTGCCGAAGGTCACGCTGTCGATCAGCACCTTGCCCTCCTCTTCGTAGGTCATCAGGCCGAGCTTATCCAGCTTCTCTTCACCCGTCTCGCCATCCGGAATGGCCACCAGCAGGCTGAACTCGCGGATATCGCCGACGGCATCTTCGCCGCGAATTCTCAGGCGCAGCTGACTGTCCTCCTCAACCGCTTCCAGCGCCTGGACCAGTTGCGTCGGCGGAATGTCGCGATAAGGATCGTGCGCGATATCCATCCAGAAGCCCGGGCGGAACAGGGTGAAAGCGATCAACAGCAGCAGGATGCTTTCGTACCAGCGGCTGCGGACCAGGAAATAGCCCTGGGTGCCGGCGGCGAAAATCAGCATCGCCAGCGTCGCGATGATGAAGATCACCACGCCGTGCCAGAAATCCACGCCGATCAGTAGCAGATCGGTGTTGAAGATGAACAGGAACGGCAGCGCGGCGGTCCGCAGGCTGTAGTAGAAGGCCACCACCCCGGTTTTGATCGGGTCGCCCTTGGACACGGCGGCGGCGGCGAACGAGGCCAGGCCCACTGGCGGCGTGACATCGGCCATGATGCCGAAATAGAAGACGAACAGATGCACGGCGATCAGCGGCACGATCAGCCCGCTCTGCTGCCCCAATGCCACGATCACCGGCGCCAGCAGGCTCGATACCACGATGTAGTTGGCCGTGGTCGGCAAACCCATACCAAGGATCAGGCTGAGGAACGCGGTGAGCAGCAGCATCAGCATCAGGTTGCCCATCGACAGCAGCTCGACCAGGTCGGCGAGCACCAGACCGACACCGGTCTGCGACACCGCGCCGACGATGATACCGGCCGCTGCGGTAGCGATGCCGATGCCGATCATATTACGTGCGCCAGCGATCAGGCCTTCGCGCAGATCGACCATGCCATCGATGAAGGTGCCGTGCTGATGAGCACCGTCGCGGCGCATCCAGCTGAGCAGCGGGCGCTGGGTCAGCAGGATGATAACCAGTATCACCGAGCCCCAGAACGCCGACAAACCGGGCGACAGCCGTTCGATCATCAGACACCACACCAGCACCACCACCGGCAGCAGGAAGTGCAGCCCGGACAGCAACACCGGACGCGTCTCCGGCAGCTTCTCGAGCGGCGCGTTGGGATCCTCGGCCGGCAGCGGCGGATTGCTTGCCGCCACTTTCAGCAGTCCCAGGTAGACCACCACCAGCAGCGCCCCAATCACCCAGATCGCCGCGTCACCCAGTGCCGGCTTCATCCAGCCGAGGCCGTAATAGACCGCCAGCGAGACGCCGGAAATCAGCGCAACGCCAAAGGCGAAGCCGATCAGCCGCTGCATCCATGGCTTGGCCACGTTAGCCCGCGGTAGCGCGGTGAGGCCGAGCTTGAGCGACTCGAGGTGAACGATATAGACCAGTGCGATGTAAGAGATCAGCGCCGGCAGGAAGGCGTGCTTGATCACTTCGACGTAGGGAATGCCCACGTACTCGACCATCAGGAAGGCTGCGGCGCCCATCACGGGCGGCATGATCTGGCCATTGACCGAAGAAGCCACTTCCACCGCTCCGGCCTTCTCGGATGAAAACCCGGTGCGTTTCATCATCGGGATGGTGAAAGTGCCGGTGGTCACCACGTTTGCAATAGAGGAGCCTGAAATCAGGCCGGTCATACCCGAGGCCACGACCGCCGCCTTCGCCGGACCGCCACGGAAATGGCCGAGCATGCTGAAGGCCAACTGAATGAAATAGTGCCCCGCGCCGGCGCGTTCGAGCAGCGCACCGAACAACACGAACAGGAAAACGAAACTGGTAGAAACGCCGAGGGCGATGCCGAACACGCCTTCGGTGGTGATCCATTGGTGATTGGCCAGGGCCATGAAGCTGACCCCACGATGCGCCAGCAGGCCCGGCATGTAGGGGCCGGCCAGGCTATAGCCGAGAAAGACGAGCGCAATGATCGCCAGTGCCGGACCCAGCGCGCGGCGAGTGGCCTCAAGCAACAGGGGGATGCCAATACAGGCCGTGACCAGGTCCATCGTGGTCAGATTGCCGGGGCGCTGCGCCAGTTGTTCATAGGCGAAAAACAAGTAGCCGGCGCTCGCCGCGGCTATCAGCCCCAGCGCGATATCGACCAACGGTACACGATCTCGCGGCGATCGTTTGAAAGCGGGGTACGCCAGAAAAGCCAGGAGCAGCGCAAACGCCAGGTGAATCGCCCGGGCTTCGGTGTTGTTGAATACACCGATGCGTGGCATGAACGGCAGCGGGGAGGCGATCCACAGCTGAAACAGCGACCAGAGTAGCGCCAGGCCCGCAATCAGTTTCGCCATGGAACCTTCGGGCGTCCGCGCGCCGACTTCCTGGGCAATCAGCTCTTCTGTGGAAAGTTCTTTGTCTTGCATGAAATGAGGCCTGTTTTTCAGGTAACGGAAACCGCGAAAACCCGTGGCATAGGCTCACGGGTTTTCAGGCAAAAGCCGTTGTCGGCAGACTCACCGCGTCGATGCAGCAAGTCTTTTGGCCGTT
>DPSI01000517.1 GCA_003527165.1 Pseudomonas sp. | reverse complement strand
CGCTCTTCCGATCTCGACCGGCTTAACACAGGTAGGGCATTCAACAACCGTGGTACTCATTCCTGACCTCCTCGTAGCGTCAGATAGAAATTATGCAGACGCTCCACTTCAAGCCTTAACCATGCCAGGTCACGATCATTGACCAGCACGTCGTCGGCGTGACGCAAGCGCTCCTCGCGACCGGCCTGGGCTTTGAGAATGGCTCGAATCTGCGCTTCGCTGGACTGATCACGTCGAACGGCACGCTCCAGCTGCAGCGATTCAGGTACGTCGATAACCAATACGCGATTAACCTGTCGATACTGGCCGGACTCCACCAGTAGCGGTGACACCATGATGGCGTAGGGCGAGGCCGCCCGAGCCAGATGCTCGGCAATTTCCTCACGGATCAGAGGATGCAGTAGCTGCTCGAGCCATTTGCGCTGATTCGGGTCCCGAAAAACCAGCTCACGCAGCACCGCACGATCCAGACTGCCATCAGCGGCGAGAACGGTCTCACCGAAGCGCTCGGCGATCAACCCCAACGCAGGCCTGCCCGGCTCGACGACCCAGCGAGCAGCATGATCGGCATCCACCCAGTGCACGCCGAGCCTGCCGAACTCCTCCACCACCGCGCTCTTGCCGCTGCCGATGCCACCCGTCAAACCAAGCACCCAAGGCTTCATCACGAACCGTCCAGACCGGAAAACGACGCGCAGTAGTAACGCCTGAAAAGCGAGGTTGCAAGAGGCTGAAGCTCATGGATGGCGAATCCGCGACCGACGCAGAACTGCCCTGATGAAACGGCTGGCTTCGAGCCGGCAGCAAGCCGGCCTGTGCCGTGAGGCGCGCCTACCACCCAAGCGGCGGGGTGCAGGCCTCCTGCGTATATGGTGTTTTTTGTGGGAGGCCCGCCCTCGGGGCGAAGCTTTTGCCTTTGACCTTACCCACGCCCCGCGTGGGCACCCAGCCCTGGGCGCTCCGCCCCTGCCTCGACAGGCAGAACGCTCCGACCGTCAAAGCCCAGCGAACTGAAGGTAGCTAGAAGTAATCCGCTCACCCCAGAGCAGGGCGATCCAGCCGGCGATCGCCAGATAGGGCCCAAAGGGAATGGCGGTGCCGCTATCGGCCTTCTGCACACGCAGCATGATCGTGCCCAGCACCGCGCCCACGACGGATGACAGCAAAATAGTCAAAGGCAGGACTTGCCAACCGCCCCAGGCTCCGAGCATCGCCAGCAACTTGAAATCACCATAGCCCATGCCCTCCTTGCCGGTAACCAGTTTGAACAGCCAGTACACCGACCACAGGGCGAGATACCCGACAATCGCACCCCACACCGCATCCGGTAGCGGCGCGAATAAGCCGAAGTAATTGACGATCAATCCCAGCCAAAGCAGCGGCAGCACGATGGAGTCAGGCAACAATTGATGATCGACATCGATCATGCTCATCGCCAGCAAACCCCAGGTCAGCACCAGCATCGCACCGGCCTGCCAGGTAAAACCGAAGTGCCAGGCGAGGTAGGCGGACAACAGCCCGCATAGCAGCTCGACCAGGGGGTAACGACTACTGATCGGCGCACGACAGGACGAGCATTTGCCATGCAAGGCCAGCCAGCTGACCAACGGGATGTTCTCCCACGGACGAATTTCGTGACCGCAGTGCGGGCAATGGGAATTGGGAAGGACCAGATTGAAGGTCGCAGCAGGTTCCGGGGGTAGCTCAAGAAACTCACGCGCCTGAGCGCGCCAGTCCCGCTGCATCATGATCGGCAGGCGGTGTATCACCACGTTGAGAAAACTGCCGACCAGCAGGCCCAGCACCAATGCGCATAAAACAAAGGCCAGCGTATTGCTGGCCAAAAAAGTAACCACATTCATTCTAGACTACGGCCCCCAACTGGAAGATCGGCAGGTACATGGCGATGATCAAACCACCAACCAGTACACCCAGAACCGCCATGATCATCGGCTCCATAAGGGCTGTCAGCCCGTCGACCATATTGTCGACTTCGTCTTCATAAAACGTCGCCACCTTGGCCAGCATTTCATCCAGCGAGCCAGACTCTTCACCGATGGCCGTCATCTGAATGGCCATGCTCGGGAATGTCCCGGTGGTACGCATGGAAAAGTTCAGCTGCATGCCGCTGGAGACGTCACTCTTGACCTTCATCGTAGCGTTGCGAAAGACCACATTGCCTGTAGCACCAGCGACCGAGTCCAGCGCATCCACCAGCGGCACACCGGCAGCAAAGGTCGTGGCCAGCGTCCGAGCGAACCGCGCCACTGCGGACTTATAAAGAATGTCGCCTACAACCGGAACCTTGAGCAGGAACCGATCGAACCAGTTACGAAACCTCTCCGACTTGCCATGGGCGGTTTTAAAGGCGTAGGCAGCACCGAACAAGCCAAGCAATACTACATGCCACCAAGCCTGCAACGCCTCCGACAGGCCAATGACCATTAGGGTAAAAGCGGGGAGTTCGGCACCGAAATTGGCAAACACGTCCTGGAACTGAGGGACAACCTTAATCAACAAAATCGCCGAGACGATAATTGCGACCAGAATGACTGCGATGGGGTAATTCATCGCCTTCTTGATCTTGGCCTTGAGCGCCTCGGTCTTTTCCTTGTAGGTAGCGACGCGATCCAGCAGGGTTTCCAACGAGCCTGACTGCTCGCCCGAATCGACCAGGTTGCAGTAAAGGTCATCAAAGTATTGAGGCTTTTTGCGCAGCGCCGTAGCAAAGCTGTTACCCGCCGCGACCTCTTGCTTAAGGTCATCGACCAACTTGCGCATGTTCGGGTTATCGAAACCCTCACCAATGATGTCGAACGACTGCAGCAGCGGCACGCCGGCCTTCATCATGGTCGCCATCTGCCGGGTGAACAGGGCAATATCCATCGGCTTGATCTTTTTGCCGGCGCTGAACAGCGACACCGATTTCTTACGGACCTTTTGCGGATTCACGCCCTGCTTGCGCAGTTGCGCCTTGACCAACGCAGGGCTGACGCCGCTCAGCTCGCCTTTTATCTTTGCGCCCTGCCTGTTGGTGCCTTCCCAGGTGAAGACACTGGTTTTTACCGCTTTCTGCGCCATGTTAGTCCTTGGTCACCCGGTTGACTTCTTCCAGGCTGGTCACGCCCTGCATGGCTTTTACCAAAGCCGAAGTACGCAGATCGTTGAAGCCGTCTTTGCGCATCTGGGTGGAAATGTCGATGGAGTTGCCGTCCTCCATGATAATCCTGGCCAGTGCCGGCGTGTTTTTAACCACTTCATAAATACCGACACGGCCTTTATACCCGCCCTTGCAATTATCACAGCCCACCGGGCCGTAGATTTTGAAGGTACCGATCTTATCGGCCGGGAAGCCCTCTTCCAGTAGGGCATCACGAGGTAACTCGACTTCTTTCTTACAACTGCTGCAGAGTTTGCGTGCCAGTCGCTGGGCGATGATGAGATTGACGGACGTGGCGATATTGAACGCCGCCACGCCCATGTTCCGTAGCCGAGTCAGGGTCTCCGCAGCACTGTTGGTATGAAGCGTCGACATCACCATATGGCCGGTCTGCGCAGCCTTGATGGCAATCTCCGCAGTTTCAAGGTCACGGATTTCCCCCACCATGATCACGTCCGGGTCCTGACGCAAAAAGGCCCGCAGCGCCTGGGAGAAATCCATACCCTGGCGAGGATTGACGTTGACCTGGTTGATGCCTTCTAAGTTGATCTCCACCGGATCTTCTGCCGTGGAAATATTCACATCTACCGTATTGAGGATATTCAGGCCGGTATAAAGGGAAACCGTCTTGCCCGACCCGGTAGGGCCGGTCACCAGAATCATGCCCTGCGGCTGTTGGAGCGCCTGCATATAGAGCGCCTTTTGCTCTTCCTCATAGCCCAGCGCATCGATGCCCATCTGCGCACTGGTGGGGTCGAGAATCCGCATCACGATCTTCTCACCCCAAAGGGTCGGCAAGGTATTGACGCGGAAATCGATGGCCTTGGTCTTGGACAGCTTCATCTTGATCCGGCCGTCCTGCGGCTTGCGCCGCTCGGAGATATCCAGCCCGGCCATCACCTTCAGGCGCGCAGAGATCCGCGGGGCCAACTGAATCGGAGGCCGGGCAGCCTCATGAAGGATGCCATCCGTGCGAAACCGCACGCGGTAGGCTTTTTCATAGGGCTCGAAGTGCAGGTCGGACGAGCCGCCGCGGATGGCATCGAGCAGCATCTTGTTGACGAACCGAACGACAGGCGCGTCATCGGCAGCCTCGCCACCCTCCTCGCTCTTCCCGTCATCGTTAACCGTCTCGACATCGACGCCATCCAGATCGACCTCGCCCAGATCCTCCAGCCCGGTCGTACCACTGTCGTACAGCTTGTCGATGGCATCGCCCAGCTTGTCGTCTTCCACCAGGATCGACTCGATGGTCAGCCCAGTGCTGAACTGGATATCGGCAATCGACTGATGATTGGCAGGATCGGAAATGGCGACATAGAGCTTGGTGCCGCGCTTGGAGAGCGGCAGAACACGGTGCTGGCGTGCCAGCTTCTCGCTGATCAGATCCTTGGGCAGCGATTCCTTATCCAGCGCAGACAAGTCCAGCAGCGCGACACCGAATTGATCGGAGGCAAGCTCCGCTATCGCGCGGCCTTTGGCCAACTTGTTCTGAACGACATAGGTGACAAAGGGTGTTTTGCTGCGAATGGCCTGGACCTGCGCCTGCTGCGCGGATTTTTCATCCAGCACCCCAGCCACGACCATCTGCCGTGCCAACCCGGATAGGGAAATGTTTTCGCTCATGGCGGCCTCGCTCCAATCTGTGCCCGCCTTATAGCGTAGATGCCGGTGGCTGCAAACAAGGGCAGTGGCAAGTGACGCTATTGGTCACATATCGCCCGCAAAGAGCTGACCAACAGCCGCGACGAGCGAAAAAATGCTTGCCCGGAACGCGCACCGCGACTCGCCGGCGGGCAGCGGTGCGCCTGAAACGTTCTGTGGCGGCGGCATTAGTTGAGCCACTTCACATTGTCATCTTCTGTGCATAAGGCGAACGAGAGCTGGCACGCCAACTGCTTTAGCTCTGTCAGGCTCACAGCCTTAACACTTTAAGGAGATTCACATGAAAGCTCAGATGCAGAAGGGTTTTACGCTTATTGAATTGATGATCGTGGTTGCGATCATTGGTATTTTGGCTGCGGTGGCGATTCCTGCATATCAAGACTATGTAGCGAAATCTCAAGCAACAACCGGCTTAGCTGAAATTGCTCCGGGAAAAACTCAGTTCGAACTGTTGCTACAAGACGGAACAACCACAAACGACCCGGTAGATATAGGGCTACAAGCTTCAACGCCACGCTGCGCGATCACTGTTGACGTCGACACAGATGGCGAAATTGAATGCACGCTTAAAGGTGCGACTGGCACAATTGCCGGAAAATTTATCACCCTTACCCGCTCGCTTGATGAAAGCGGTAACGCATCCTGGGTATGTACCACTGATTTGGCAGATAAATATAAGCCAACTGGCTGCGACGCCGCCGAACCCGGCTAACGCTGTAAGGCGGGTCAATTCGTAAGATGGATTAGCGAAGCGTAATCCGTCGCTCACCGCGAACCGACTGCATCCGCCATTGCAAACAAACGCCTCGCCTTCGTGCGGGGCGTTCTGCTGTTCGGACCGCGGTACGGCGGATCACCTTCGTAGGATGGAATCGCCAAAGGCGCTTCCGTCGTTTACCGCGAATCGGCTGCACCCATCGACTCACATCGCAACCGCACCCACCTACTCAACGTCGGATTACGCCTTCGGCTAATCCAACCTACGTTGGCTGGGCGTCGCGGATCGCGCGGATCGCTTTTTTCCGAAGATGGCATTACCGAAAAGGCCTCCGCCGTTTACCGCGAATCGGGGCACATCGCCGGCAAATGGTCTGGCCTACACTGCGGGTTCGTAAAAATGTCGGAGAGGCAAGGATGCCTAACTATCGTCGCGCCCTCGTACCAGGGGCGAGCTGGTTTTTCACCGTTAATCTTCTGGAGCGCCGCGGCAATGATCTGCTGGTGCGGCATATTGATGTACTGCGAGCTTCCGTCCGGCGTGTACATCGACTCCATCCTTTTACCATCGACGCCTGGGTGGTGCTGCCCGAGCATATGCATTGTGTCTGGACGCTACCGCCGGATGATGCGGACTATCCGCTGCGTTGGCGATTGATCAAGACGTTCTTCTGCCGTGCTTTACCTCCTGACGAATATCGTTCGGCTGTACGCGTGCATCGGGGCGAGCGTGGCATCTGGCAGCGTCGTTACTGGGAACATCTGATCCGCGACGAAACCGATTTCCGACGACATGTCGACTATGTGTATGTAAACCCGCTCAAGCATGGTCTGGTTCGCCATGTAGGGGATTGGCCCTATTCGAGCTTTCATCGTGACGTTCGTGCCGGACTGTATCCTGCTGATTGGGCGGGCGATCCGGAGCTTGTGGTGTCAGGAGCCCAGCTCGCTCCCCGCGGCCTGATGCGTCATTTCCGGTAGGATGGAATCGCCTGAGGCGCTTCCGTCGTTTACTGCGAATGGTCCAGCCACTCGTGACCTATCCAACCTTCGACTAACTTCTACTTGCAGCTTATGGCTTGCAATTTGCCGCGGCGGCGAACGTCGGATTACGCCTTCGGCTAATCCAACCTACGTAAGGCATCGCTGACTGGGGATCGCTGGCCCTCACGCAGGTTGCTGGGCTAGCATCGGTCCCTCTTTGCCTCGAGACACATCGCAGGCGATACCAATTTCAGGAGGAACCATGAGCTTTACCGTTTACCTGTCCGGCGAAATTCACACCAACTGGCGCGACGAGATCAAGCGTGGCGCTGCCGCCGCCGAGCTGGACGTGACTTTCAGTTCCGCCGTAACCGATCACGACGCCAGCGATGCCGCTGGCGACTGCCTCGGCGCCGAGCCCAACGCCTTCTGGCGCGACCACAAGTCGTCCAAAGTCAACGCAATCCGCACCAAGACGCTGATTCAGCAAGCGGACCTGGTCGTGGTGCGTTTCGGCGACAAATACAAGCAGTGGAACGCCGCGTTCGATGCCGGCTACTGCGCAGCGCTGGGCAAGCCTTATGTGACGCTGCATGGCGAAGACATCGTGCATCCGCTGAAGGAAGTCGATGCGGCCGCCATGGCCTGGGCGACCAGCACCGATCAGGTTGTGGAGATCCTCAAGTACGTGGTGCGCTAGGCCGCGGTTCGCGCGGGCTGCCCGATAATTCACCTATGAAATGCCTACGCCTGCTCCAAGCCACCGACAGGCCAGAAAGCTTTGCCCCGGGGCGGCCCCCACTAAAAGCAGCAGGGGCGTCCTGAACCGTAAGAGGCGCGCCCTCGCAGCGAATGGGCGTTCAGGACAAACAAAGCAAAAGCTTCGCCCCGGGGCGGGCTTCCCACAAAACAAGCAGCAGCTGCGTTCCGATCGTAGGAGGCTACCAAAAGAAACCCCGCCAATAAGCGGGGTTCGTCACCAGCCTGGACGCCCGCACCTGCAGGGCGTTCTGCTTTTTTTCCGACCGATCAGATAGCGCCGCGCTTGCGTAGCAGATCGATGACCTGCCTGGCGCCCTCTTCCACCGTCAGCGACTCGGTGTTGATGACCAGATCGGCATTGCCCGGCACGTCGTAGGGGAAGGACTCGCCCGGGATGTTATCACCCGCCGCGGCATACAGACCCTGCGGATCACGTTGCTGGCAGGTCGTCGGCGAAGCCTGGACGTAGACAGTCACGACCCGATCGCTGCCAATCAGCGCCTTGGCCTGCTCACGGCCTTCAGCGTCCGGTGCGACGAAAGCCGCCAGCGTCAGCAGGCCCGCCTCGTTGAACTGACGCGCCACCTGAGCGGCACGGCGCCAGTTTTCGGTACGTCCGGCGCGGTCCTGCGGCAAGCCTTTGTTCAGGTCATGGCGCAGGTTCTGGCCATCCAGGACATAGACGGCGCGTCCCATATCGAAGAGTTTGCGCTCCACCGCGTACGCCAACGTGCTCTTGCCAGCGCCCGAAAGACCGGTGAACAGCACGGTCGCCGGCTGCTGACCGAAACGCGTCGCGCGCTCTTCGGTAGAGACGTGAGCCAACGCGCCATGATGCCCGGACGAACCCTGGACAAGCGGATCAGCGATGATCATGCCCGCGCCCACGGTGCCGTTGGTGAGGCGATCGATGACGATGAACGAGCCGGTGGTACGGTTCTGCGCGTAACCATCCAGAGCGATGGAGGCGTCCAGGCTGACCTTGACCCGGCCAATCTCATTGAGCTGCAGACTGCTGGCCGACCCATGCTCCAGGGTATTCACATCCACCCGATGGGTGATGCTGGCGATGGAGCCGGGCACGTAACTGGTGGCGCGCTTGATATCGTATTTCTTGCCCGGCAGCATCGGCTCTTCGGCCATCCATACCAGCATGGCATCGAAGCTGTCGGCGATACGTGGCTGGTTGTCGGCGTGTACCAGCATGTCACCACGCGACACATCGATTTCGTCTTCCAGCGTCAGTGTGATCGCTTCGCCCGGGGTCGCCTGCTCCAGCTCACCATCATAGGTGACGATGGATTTAACCTTGCTGTGCTTGCCGGACGGCAGCACCACCACCTCGTCACCCTTGCGCACGACACCACTGGCCAGCGTGCCGGCAAAGCCGCGGAAGTTGAGGTTGGGACGGTTGACATACTGCACCGGGAAGCGCAGGTCCTCGAAGTTGCGGTCGCCGGCGATCTCGACGCTTTCGAGAATCTCCATCAGCGACTGGCCTTCATACCAGGGCGCGCGCTCGGAACGATTGACCACGTTGTCGCCTTTGAGCGCCGACATCGGCACGAAGTGCAACGAAGTCGGTTGCAGCTCGATGCGCTCAGCAAACGCCAGGTAATCGGCCTTGATGCGCTCGAAAACCGACTGATCGAAGTCCATCAGGTCCATCTTGTTGATGGCCACGACGATGTGCTTGATGCCCAGAAGCGAAGTGATGAAGCTGTGGCGCTTGGTCTGGGTCTGCACACCGTAGCGAGCGTCGACCAGAATGATCGCCAGATCGCAGGTGGACGCGCCGGTTGCCATGTTGCGGGTGTACTGCTCATGGCCGGGGGTATCGGCAATGATGAACTTGCGCTTGGCGGTGGAGAAATAGCGGTAGGCGACATCGATGGTAATGCCCTGCTCGCGCTCGGCCTGCAGGCCATCGACCAGCAGCGCCAGATCGACATCATCGCCCGTGGTGCCGGACTTCTTCGAGTCGCGGGTGATCGCTTCGAGATGATCTTCATAGATCATCTTCGAGTCGTGCAGCAGGCGCCCGATCAGGGTGCTCTTGCCGTCATCGACGTTGCCGCAGGTCAGAAAGCGCAGCAGCTCCTTGCGCTCGTGCTGGGCCAGGTACGCGAGGATGTCCTCGCTGATCAAATCAGACTGATGAGACATGGTGCGGAATCCTTAGAAGTAGCCCTGACGTTTCTTTTCTTCCATCGAACCGGCGCCATCGTGGTCGATGACACGGCCCTGACGTTCGGAAGTACGCGTCAGGAGCATTTCCTGGATGATCTCCGGAAGGGTCGCGGCGGTGGACTCCACCGCGCCGGTCAGCGGGTAGCAGCCGAGGGTGCGGAAGCGAACCATGCGCTTTTCGATGCGCGCCTTTTCCTCGTCAGTGAGATGCTCGAGGATGCGTTCGTCGTCGATCATGATCAGGGTGCCGTTCTTCTCGATGACTTCGCGCTCGGCAGCGAAATACAACGGCACGATCGGGATCTGCTCCAGATAGATGTACTGCCAGATATCGAGCTCGGTCCAGTTCGACAGGGGGAAGACGCGGATGGACTCGCCCTTCTTCACTTTGCCGTTGTAGACATTCCACAGCTCGGGGCGCTGGTTCTTCGGATCCCAGCGATGCTTGCTGTCGCGGAACGAGTACACACGTTCCTTGGCGCGGGATTTCTCTTCGTCACGGCGCGCGCCGCCAAAGGCCGCATCGAAGCCATGCTTGTCGAGCGCCTGCTTGAGGCCTTCGGTCTTCATGATGTCGGTGTGCTTGGCGCTGCCATGGGTGAACGGGTTGATGTCCTGCGCGACACCGTCTGGATTGACGTGAGTGATCAGGTCCAGATCCATTTCGGCGACCATCTTCTCGCGGAAACGGTACATTTCCTGAAATTTCCAGCGAGTGTCGACGTGCATCACCGGGAACGGCAAACGACCCGGGAAAAACGCTTTGCGTGCCAGATGCAGCATCACGGCCGAATCTTTACCGATGGAATAGAGCATCACCGGATTATCGAACTCGGCGGCCACCTCACGGATGATGTGGATGCTTTCAGCCTCCAGCTGTTTCAGATGCGTCAGTTTGTCGACCATGGCTACTCACGAATTTGCAGGTGGACGGCCGGCACGGCCGGAATGAGGGCGCAACTTTAACACGACCCAAAATTCTAATCAGGCCATCTCTTAGATCTAAATGCTCTAGCTTTATGCCGACGAAAACCGCTGCGCTTCCCACACCGAACGGGGCCTATGGTCGCGTCAGGCCGGGTTGGGGCAGTCGATAAACAGGTGCTCAACGGCGAATCGCTTCGCCAGATATTCGCCAAGCGCCTGGACCCCGTAGCGCTCCGTTGCGTGGTGGCCGGCGGCAAAGAAACTCAGTCCGTTTTCCCGCGCGATATGCACCGTGGGCTCAGAAACCTCTCCCGTCAGATAAGCGTCGACCCCTGCGGCCACGGCTTGATCGATATAGCCCTGGGCGCCGCCCGTACACCAGGCGATCCGCCTGATCGGACCCGGCCCTTCAACCATCAGCGGTTCGCGGCCGAGCGCAGTCTGTATCCGGCGCATCAGGTCGGCGGGCGTGAGCGGCGCATCGAGCGAGCCGACCAGACCGACCGAGCGTGGGTTGTCTGGCTCCAGGGGGCCCTCGATGGTCAGCCCGAGCATTCGCGCCAGCTGTACGTTGTTGCCGACTTCTGCGTGCACGTCGAGCGGCAGGTGATAGGCGAGCAGGCTGATGTCATTGCTGAGCAGCGTCTTCAGCCGGCGCTGCTTGATGCCCACGACACGGGGGTCTTCGTTCTTCCAGAAATAGCCGTGATGCACCAGCACCACATCGGCCTGCGCTTCGACCGCAGCGTCGAGCAGCGCCTGACTGGCGGTTACTCCGCTGACGATGCGACGCACCTGCGGTCGCCCTTCTACCTGCAGGCCGTTCGGGCAATAGTCGGAAATCCTGGCGGCGTTCAGGTAGCGATCAGCTTCTTCGACCAGCGTAGTCAGCGCAACGGCCATGCGAACATCCTCATATAGAAATCAAACGGGGCAACTCTGGCTGGGGAGGCGAAAGACAGCACAGCCGCAGGTCGGGAAGACATGAACCCGCCGCTTCGCAGATCCGGCGCAGATTCACCACCGGCAAGGCTGCAATTCGCCGCCAGCTTCGTATAATGCCGCCACCTTAAGGGGGCGCTATCGCTCTCCGCAACCTATCCGGATTTACAATCTCGATGATCAATGCCCTGCGTTTTATTGGCTGGCCGTTGCTGGTGGGCCTGCTAGTGGCCCTGCTGATCATTCAGCGCTATCCGCATCTGGTGGGCCTGAAC
>DPSI01000180.1 GCA_003527165.1 Pseudomonas sp. | reverse complement strand
CCCAGGTAGGCTTCGGGCACATCCAGCTGGAATACGTCCAGCTTTTCGCCGCCCCAGGCGTAGCTGTGCATACCCAGCAGAGGCGCGGCGAGCTCGCCATCCTTCGCTGGATCATGCTGGCGCGCCATATAGCCGCCGAGAAGCGGGAGATATTTGGGGCGGGTGGTGATGTAGAGCTTCAGGGCGTCGACCGTGCGCCCCAGTACCGAACGCGACTTGATCAGTTCGATCTCGGTCACCGCCTGGGAAACCGAGTTCGGCCGGGGAATGGCTTCCGGGATACCGGTTATGCCAGCCTTCTTAGGCTCGATCTGGATCATTGCGCTCGCTCGATAGACCGGCGTGGCGACGATCGCATAGGCGATGCCGAGCAGGGCGAAGAGCGTAGTGATGGTGAAGATCAGTGCCTTGTGATCGAACGCCACGCGCAAAACACGCGCCAGGTCGATGCGATTGTCTTCGTCGTATTCCAGTGAAGAGCGGGCCATGGCAGTCATTGCGGATCCTTCCTTGAGTATTGCGCCATCAGTGCGGCAGAGGTCAGCCATTGCGCCTGTCAAGCGCCTGGCGTCAGCCTGCGTAACAGGTTGAGACTGACGTTCTGGAATACCTGGCCCAGCGCCTGAAGCTTGCTGAGCGGGGAAATCGATGCCAGCGCCTGGGAGAACACCTGGATCATGAAATACTCGTAGAGCTTCTGGTCGCCGATCCGCTGGTAATAGCGGGCAAGGCTGTAATAGGCGTGCATGGACATCTGGATGCGTTGCTTGCTGCTGCGCATGGAGAAGATTCCGCCCTCATGCACGCGGTAGGCGGCGGGTTTTATCTCTTCGATGAACTTGCCCTTGCCATAGGCCCCGAGCAGCGACCACCAGCAGATATCCAGCACTTCGACACCGTGCAGTTCCGGCGGCAGTTCCTGCACCAAGTTACGAAAGCACACCGTCAGGGTGGAGACCGGGCGCGCCTGCATCAGCTGACGGGCACTGGCGTCCCTCCGGTACTTGCCCTGCATATGCGGGCTGCGCACCACGCCCTGGCTGTTGAACATGAACGCGTCGTGGTAAGTGATTACGTAGTCGCGGTGCTGTTCGAGAAAGTCGACCTGGATCTGGAGTTTGCGTGGGTCGGTCCAGTAATCGTCCCCTTCGCAATAGGCGATGTATTTGCCTCGAGCCTGGGCAAACAACCGTGTGCTGAACGGCACACCCTTGCGGTACTGGTTCTCGCGCTGATAGATCGGCTTGATCACGTTCGGGTAGCGCTCGGCGTAGTCACGGATGATCGCTGCGGTGGTGTCGGTCGAAGCGTCGTCATGGACGATCACCTCGAAGGGGAAGTCCGTTTCCTGCCGGAGGAACCCATCCAATGTTTCCCTTATGAAGGCCGCATGGTTGTAGGCCAGGCAGACGATGCTCAGTAGAGGTTCACGTCTGTTGCTCCAGGCTGCCATCACATCTTGTTCGTTCTTTGGTTGAAGGTTCATTCAGACGCTCGACTTGGTCATCAGTACGTAAAGCCGCATTACGACGGGCTTGGATGTGAAGGTAACCAGCGCCACACAGATCAGGCCGCTGACCGCCAGTCCCAGGAGAATGTCGAAGCGGTTATCACTGGCGATGGCCGCGAACACGGGTTCGCCGACCAGCAGACCCAGGCCTGTCATGGCGGTAATGCGCAACAGATCCTGTAACCATTGCCGATGCAGGCCGGCGGCGAAGCGCTTGTGCACCATCGACGGCCAGATCAGGAAAGTCAGCATGCGCAGCCCGAACCAGGCCAGCGCTGCGCCATAGACGCCGTGTTCGAGCGCTGCGTAAATCACCAGCGGAATGCTTAGCGCTGCGGAGACCAGGCTGAACCACACGTGGAGGCGCAGCTGCCCGTAGGCGTATTGCAGATAGAACTGGAAGGCGGTGACGGCCATGATCGCGCTGCCGAGGACATACCAGGGCAGCACCAGTCGGCTCCATTGCGCCGCTTCTGCATCGCCGGTCCAGGCGAAGACCAGCTCGGCGGAGTGAAAGGCGATAACCCCCGAGAGCGGAAATAAAAAGCTGCAGACGAACCGGGTGGCGTTCAGGTAAAGCGCCTGCATATCGGCGATCCGGCCTTCAGCCACGAGCATGGTCATGCGTGGTAGTAGCGTCTGCACCAGCGGATTGGTGAGCGTCATGATGCCCGTCGACATCAGTGCCACTAAAGAAAAGTAGCCGTATTCCTTGAGCAGCAGCACGTTGGACAGCAGCACCTTGTCCAGTTGCGTCAGGACGATCCACAGCACCGAGGTGAGCGACATGCCGGCGGCAAACGGTAGTACCGGTTTGACCATCGCCCAGTCGAAGCCGGTGAGGATTTCTGGGTTGGGCATCAGCACGTAGGCCTTGGCGGCGAATAGCAGCGTCTCGATCAGGGCAACTGCCGTCTGGAAGAGGAAGAAGTCGAGAGGGTTCTGACTGATATTGGCCACTAGAAACAGGCCACCGAAATAGCGCAGCGTGGCAATCAGAATGTTTGCGCCGTTCAGCCATGCGTGCAGTTCGAGTCCCTGCAGGCCGCTTTTATAAAGCGTGGCATAGAGCTTCAGGCCGACCATCAGGCCCATCAGGCTGATGCATTGAACGATGGTGCTCGTGCTCAGTTCCTGTGCTTGCAACCATTGGTGAGCGATCCAACCACTGGAAAAATAGATGGTCAGAACGGTCAGCGAGGCCAATGGCAGAAAGATGATTTCGAACGAGCGCAGCAGCCGCCCGGGCTCGTCGCACTGCGCACCAACCGCAAGCCGCCCGCGATAATGCGCAATCTGACGCACCAGCGACGGCGACAAACCCGCATCCAGCAGTTGCAGCCAAGCCTGCAGCACCGCGAAGAACCCGATCAAGCCGTAGGCTTCAGCCCCCAGATGCCCGAGATAGAAGGGCAGGACGAGAATGCCTATGAGCAAGGCGTACGCCTGGCCGGCGTAGCTCAGACTGGTGTTGCGAATCATCGATAGCTTTCGATCAGACATGTAATCGGCCCGCCGCGAATGGGTCAGTAAATGCGCTTGCACTCGGAATCGGGCAGGCTGAGCCGGTGTTCCATTAATTCGCTAGCGTTAATCTGCGGGCAGAAACGCGTGTTTTGTGGCTGGCTGCGCCGGGACGATTCGTCGAGCAGCGTCTGGATCACGGTGTTCTGGATATGCCGCGGCAGGCCTGGATAGATCGGCAGGCACAGCACGCGGCGGCTCAAGGATCGCGACTGTATTTGTGGCGGTTGCGGCTGCAGATAGCCGAGGGTATCCAGCGAAGGATAGAAGTAGCGTCTGGGGTTGATGCCCTTGGCATTGAGTGCTGTACGGCAGCGCAGCAGCTGGTCTTCGTTTGCCAGGGCGATCGGGAAATAACTATGGTTGCGCTGGGAGTACGGCTGCTGGTGCTGCAGGTCGAAGTGATCACCCAGCTGTTCTTCGTAGCGCCTGGCAATCTCCTCCCGCTGCTCCAGGATCGATGCCATGTCGTCTAGGATGC
>DPSI01000182.1 GCA_003527165.1 Pseudomonas sp. | reverse complement strand
AGGAAGCCGGCCTCGAGGAATACGACCCGCGCGATCGCCCCTTCATCTGGAGCCTGACCGGCGGGGAGCAGCGCCATGCCAGCGGCCTGGTGGACGCCTACGTCGCCGATGACACCGACGCCCTACGCGCCGAGCTGCGGCGGTTGTTCGCCCAGGGCAAGCCGGCGCAGCCACGCAGCCGCCGGCATGCCTGGTTCCTGCAACGCCTGGCCGACGCCGATACCCGCGCGCAGCTCGATGCCGCGGCGGTGCGTGCCCTCTATCAAGGAGATGCCCAATGAGCCGTGGACTGAACTGGTTGAAAGCCCTGGCCGGTGGCCAGGCCCTGGCGGGCTATCCGGCCTCGGTCAAGGTCGTCGACGGCGAGCTGGCCGGCCGCGCCGCGCGCTATATCGCCGTGGTGCCGGATGCCGAGAACCCGTTCCCGCGCGCCCGCAATGGCGAGGTCGGCCTGCTCGAAGGCTGGGCCCTGGGCCAGGCCGTGGATGAAGCAATCGAAGCCGATTGCGACAAGGCCGACAAGCGCGTGCTGGTCGCCGTGGTGGATGTGCCGAGCCAGGCCTACGGGCGTCGCGAAGAAGCCCTCGGTATTCACCAGGCGCTCGCCGGCGCGGTGGACGGCTATGCCCGCGCCCGCCTGGCCGGGCACCCGGTGATCGCACTGCTGGTGGGCAAAGCCATGTCCGGTGCCTTCCTCGCCCAAGGCTACCAGGCCCAGCGAATCATCGCCCTGCGCGACCCGGGTGTGATGGTGCACGCCATGGGCAAGGCCGCGGCCGCGCGCATCACCCTGCGCAGCGTCGAGGAACTCGAGGCGCTGGCGTCGAGCCATCCACCAATGGCCTACGACATCGATAACTACGCCACCCTCGGCCTGCTCTGGGAAACCCTGTCAGTGGACGACATCGAGCAACCGGCGGGCGACGACCTGCAACGGGTGCGCGATTGCCTGCAGAAAGCCGTGGCTGACATTGGCAGCAGTACCGATCTGCGCGGCCGTCTCGGCGCGCCGAATCGCGAGGCGTCATCGCGGGTGCGAGAGATGCTCAGCGAGCAATGGTAAGGCCATGGTAGGGCGGGCGCGACCCGCCTGTCCCCACCCTCGATAACAACAATCACGAGGAGGCTAGAGATGTACAGCACACCACGCCCCCACGACCTGCTATGGGGCATGCGCCCCGAGCAGTTGCCTGTCGACGCGCCGGCCTGGGCGCTGGCCGTGCTGGCTGCTGGCCAGCCGGTTGTGATGCGCCGTGCCCGCGTGGCGCCGGGGCTGGTGGCGGTTGGTCTGCGTGGGGCCACGCGGGCACAGCGTCTGGCGGCCGTGATGCCGTTCGAGGCGATCCGTCATCGCCTGGCGCCTGAACAGCTGGTCGAGCGCCGCGCGCGCGAAGAGCTTCCGGTATTCCGCGCCCTGGCCGGCCTGGGACCTTTGCTCAACGGGCTGGGCCATATATGGGGCGTCACCGGCTCGGCGGGCTTCCAGCTTGCCACCGGCTTGCGCGCTGCTCACCCGGACAGTGATCTCGATCTGCTGCTGCGTGCCGAACGGCCGTTGCCACGCAGCGAGGCGCGTTCGCTGCTGCAGCTGCTGGAAGGGCGTGATTGCCGCATCGATCTGCAACTGGAAACGCCGCTCGGTGGCGTGGCACTGCGTGAGTGGGCCGGTAGCGCCGCACGGGTGCTGGCCAAGACCGAAGATGGACCGCGCCTGGTCGACGATCCCTGGGCAGAGGAGGTCGCCGCATGAGCAGCCTGTTCGCCTTTCCCGGCCAGGGCGCGCAGAAGCCCGGCATGCTCCATCGCCTGCCTTCCGCGCCGGAAGTCGCCGCTACGCTCGCAGAGGCCAGCGCAGTGCTCGGCGAAGATGCGCTGCTGCTGGATTCAGCCGAAGCGCTGCGTTCGACCCGCGCCGTTCAGCTCTGCCTGCTGATCGCCGGCGTCGCCGGTGCGCGTCTGCTGATGCGCGACGGTCAGCGACCCGATTACGTTGCCGGACTGTCCATCGGGGCCTATGCCGCGGCGGTTGTCGCCGAGTCGCTCGACTACGCCGACGCCCTGCGCCTGGTGGCATTGCGCGGTGAGCTGATGCAGGAAGCCTACCCCGAAGGCTACGGCATGACGGCGATCCTCGGGCTCCAGCTGGGCACGGTAGAGAGCCTGCTGGCAGAAGCCACGGAGCCCGCCTACCTGGGGAACATCAACGCCGACAACCAGATCGTCATCGCCGGCAGCGACGCCGCCATGGCGGCGGTTGCCGCTCAGGCCAAGGCTCTCGGCGCCTCATGCGCGCGTCGCCTGGCGATGAGCGTGCCCTCGCACTGCGCCTTGCTGGACGCGCCGGCGCAGCACCTAGCCGAAGCGTTTGCCAAGGTCCACCTGCGCGCTCCGCGCCTGCGTTATCTAAGCGGCTCGTCGGCGCGCCCGATGTTCGATGCCGAGCGCCTGCGCGATGACCTCGCCTTCAACATGTGCCGCATCGTCGACTGGCACGGCACCCTGCGCACTGCCTACGAGCGCGGTGTGCGGCTGCATATTGAACTGCCGCCCGGCTCCGTGCTCACCGGGCTGGCGCGACGGGTTTTCGAACAGGGTACGCTGATCGCTTTCGACGGCGCTCGGTTGGACACACTGGACGCCTTGCTGCGTCAGGAGGGCAGCCAGAGCCGATAGATCTCGTGCTTATTAGGGCGAGAGTGCCTTGCTCGCCTACTGATCGACGGATAACAACAACTACCTCGACAACACGCGCCAGGCCTTTCGCAGGCTGAGCGCAATCCAAAAAGGACAATAACAATGATTATTTTCGGTGTGGCTTTCTTGGCCTTGTGTACCCTCACCGGTATCTTCATCGGCGAGCTGCTCGGCAAAGCGATCGGGGTGCCGGCCAACGTCGGCGGCGTCGGTATCGCCATGGTTCTGCTGATCCTGATCGGCAGCTATCTGAAGAAGCGCGGCCTGTTCAATCCGGAATCGGAACAGGGCATCAAGTTCTGGAGCGCCGTCTACATCCCGATCGTGGTCGCCATGGCCGCGCAACAGAACGTATACGGCGCGCTCTCCGGCGGCCCGATGGCCATTCTCGCCGGTGTCGCCGCGGTGGCGGTGGCCTTCGCTCTGGTGCCGGTGTTGGACCGGATCGGCAGAAAAAAGCTTGAAGCCGAGCCGGTCGCCTCGGCCAAGCCCGCCACCAGTAGCGCACGGGGGTAATGGCCATGTACGAATCTCTCATGAAAGTGATCTCCGGCTACGGCATGATCAGTGGCTTCGCGATCATCGGCGCCACCATGTGGCTGTCCTACTGGCTCTCGGGCAAGCTCACCAAGGGCCGCCTGCATGGCTCGGCGGTGGCCATTCTCATCGGCCTGTTGTTGTCCTACATCGGCGGCGTGGTTACCGGCGGGCAGAAGGGGCTGGTGGATATCGCAATGTTCTCCGGCATCGGCCTTCTGGGCGGTGCGATGCTGCGTGACTTCGCTATCGTCGCCACGGGCTTCGGCGTCAGCGTCGAGGAGCTCAAGCGCGCCGGTTTTGTTGGCGTACTGGCGTTGTTTATCGGGGTATTCTCGTCGTTCGTGGCGGGGGTCGGAGTGGCCGTGGCCTTCGGCTACACCGATGCGGTCAGCCTGACCACTATCGGCACCGGCGCGGTGACCTACATCGTCGGCCCGGTCACTGGTGCGGCGATCGGCGCCAGCTCCGAAGTGATGGCCCTTTCCATCGCGGCAGGTCTGGTCAAGGCCATCCTGGTGATGGTGGCGACGCCTTTCTTCGCGCCGCTGATCGGCCTGAACAACCCTCGCTCGGCAGTGATCTTCGGCGGCCTGATCGGCACCTCTAGCGGAGTTGCTGGCGGCCTCGCGGCAACCGACCCGAAACTGGTGCCCTACGGCTGCCTGACCGCGGCGTTCTATACCGCGCTGGGCTGCCTGCTCGGCCCATCGCTGCTGTTCTTCATCATGCGTGGGATGCTCGGCTGAACCGGGTTCGAAGAACCGCCGCGTGGTTCAGCTGGGGTTCTTCAAACTGTACATGCGGCATTCGGCGAGGAGCGCGAGCAGGTTGGGGTCGCGCTCCTTGGCCTTCAGAAACACCACGCCGATATGCTGTTGCAGGTGATAGCGTGCCTGTAGCGGCACCAGCTTGACCCGGGATTCGTAGACCATCCCCACTCGGCCCGGCAGCAGGGCATAACCCACTCCCGAATTGACCA
>DPSI01000020.1 GCA_003527165.1 Pseudomonas sp. | reverse complement strand
ACGTTCAGGCGGTGGAACAGGTCTTCACGAAATTTGCCAGCCTGCACCAGGGCTTCCAGGTCCTGGTGGGTGGCGGCGATGATGCGCACGTCGACCTTGACCGGTGTATGCCCGCCTACCCGATAGAACTCACCGTCCGCCAGCACGCGCAGCAGGCGGGTCTGGGTATCGGCCGGCATGTCGCCGATCTCGTCCAGAAACAGGGTGCCGCCATCGGCCTGCTCGAAGCGCCCGCGCCGCTGGTTGGCCGCGCCGGTAAAGGCGCCTTTTTCATGACCGAACAGCTCGGACTCCATCAGATCCTTGGGGATCGCCGCCATGTTCAGCGCGATGAATGGCGATGCCGCACGCGGACTGTGGCGGTGCAGGGCATGCGCCACCAGCTCCTTGCCGGTGCCGGACTCGCCGTTGATCAGCACGGTGATGTTGGAGTGCGAGAGACGGCCGATGGCGCGAAAGACTTCCTGCATCGCCGGCGCCTCGCCGATGATTTCCGGCGTGTGGTGCTGGTTGGCCGGCTCCTGCAGGTTCTGCTGTTCCTGCGCATGCTGGTTGGCGCGCTTGACCAGTGATACGGCGTCATCGACGTCGAACGGCTTGGGCAGGTATTCGAAGGCGCCACCCTGATAGGAGGCCACCGCGCTGTCGAGGTCGGAATGCGCGGTCATGATGATCACCGGCAGGCGCGGATGCAGTTCGCGAATCTGCGCCAGCAGGTCCAGGCCGCTGATGCCCGGCATGCGGATGTCGGAAATGATCACATCCGGCTGCTGCCGCGCCAGGCGGGCTAGCACACTGTCGGCGCTGTCGAAGCTCTGCGTGGCCATGCCTTCCTGTTGCAGCGCCTTTTCAAGTACCCAGCGGATGGAGCGGTCGTCATCGACGATCCAGACGTTTTCGCTTCGGCTCATACAGAGGAGGCTCCTTGTTCCAGCGGCAGGAAGATGGAGAACGCGGTGTGGCCGGGATGGCTCTCGCATTCGATCAAACCCTGATGCTGGCTGATGATGTTCTGGGTGATGGCCAGGCCAAGCCCGGTCCCATCCGGGCGGCCACTGACCATCGGATAGAAGAGGGTGTTCTGCAGTTCGGCCGGGATTCCCGGACCGTTGTCGATGATCTCGATACGCGCGACCAGGCGATGCCGAACATGGCCAATGGTGAACTGGCGCAGGGTACGGGTGCGCAGCGTCAGACGCCCGAGGCCCAGTTCGGTCTGGCCGGCGAGCGCCTGCATGGCGTTGCGCATGATATTGAGCACGGCCTGGATCATCTGCTCGCGGTCCATCAGCACTTCGGGGATGCTCGGATCATAGTCGCGCACCAAAATGAGGCTGCCCTGGCATTCGGCTTCAATCAGGCTGGCGACATGTTCGAGCACTTCGTGGATATTGGTCATCGACAGAGAGGGCAGCTTGTTCGAGCCGAGCATCCGGTCGACCAGGTTCCGCAAGCGGTCGGCCTCCTCGATGATCACCTCGGTGTAGTCCTTGAGGTGCTCCTCGGGTAACTCCCGCGCTAGCAGCTGCGCCGCACCGCGGATGCCGCCGAGTGGGTTCTTGATTTCGTGGGCGAGGCCGCGCACCAGCAGCTTGGTGGTCTCGTGAGCCGACAGCTGTGCTTCTTCCTTGGTGATGCGCAGCAATCGGTCGCGGGGCAGCACCTCCAGCAGCAGCATGGTTTCCTGGCGGGTCAATATCGGCGTGACGGCGTAATCGACGGTCAGTGCCTGGCCGTTGGTGGAGGTCAGCGTCGCTTCACGCTTGGTAAAGGGATGGGCCTGCTCGACAGCCTGGCGCAGGGCAGCCAGCGCTTCGGACGACTCGGTGAAAAGCTCGCTGATGAACTGACCATGGCTGCGCTGGCCGCTCACGGCGAGCAGCATCTCCGCGGCTGGATTCATGTATTCCAGGCGCAAGCGTGAATTGAGCAGCAGGGTCGCGGTAGTCAGGTTCTCGATCAGCAGGCGCTGTAGGGCTTCGTTGATCATGGCTGTCTGCATCCGATGGGTAAGACGGGAAATGCAAGAAGCAAACCAAAGCGCTCTTTTTCGGCGCGGCGCCGTGCGCGCTAGCGCTCCAGAGCGGGGCGTCGCCAAAAAAGACAGGGGTGAAACAGATTGGCCCAGCCTGCGCACCATTCAGGTGCATAGAATGATCACAGAAAGGGCACGAAGGGAATATCTTTCTTTTCTTTGGGTTTGTCCCACGACGGGCATTCGGGGCGAATACCGTATTCGCCCTTTTTGCACGGATTGACAATGCGTCGCTGCGCAAGTGAGGTGCGTAGCAGATGAAAGATGCGCGGCGGGCTGCGTTGCAACGTCTGCCCTTGGTTATCGACAACCTCCACGACCAACTGATGGCTACCGCGATCGATATTGTGAAGCGCGAAGGCGGGTTCGCTACCGTCCGGCGCTACCGGACGGCCATCGAGCAGCAGGCGGTACAGATGGTCGGGTTGCAAAGCGGGTTCGCTGGTTACATGAATGGATAGCGCGCCGGCGTTGTTGCGGATCGTGGCGTCGGGCTCTGGCTGGGCAATATCGAGCAGTTGGTAAGCGAAGCTGGGCTCGCGCGGCGCTTCGCGGGATGCGGCCGGTGGCACTACCGGCTGAGCGGGCATGCTGTTGACCGGTCTGGCTTCGATCGATTCGACCGCCCGACCCTCGGGGCGATCGGTGAACACGCGATTACCCTGTGCGTCGGTGTAGGTATAGATCCCGGCATTGGCAGACAGCGCGAGCGCCGACAGCAGGCCGAGCAGACCGAATCTGGCGATCGTTTTCATCTATGCGCCGGACTGGAGGTATGGACCCGCTGCACGGTGAATTCTTCGGCGCTGCGCTGCAACACTCGATCACCGCTGAGCACTTCGATTTCCAGCAAGTGGGTGCCGCGATCGACGTTGTTCAGTTGCAGGGCGGTGGCGCCGCTCGGCGCTGCCTGTGGAATGCCGTCGAGCAGAAAGCGAATCTGATGGCCCTTTTGCAGCGGTGGGTCGAGTTGGGCGCTGACGATAAAGGTGCCGTTGTTGGCACGCAGCGCCTGTTCATCGGAAATGCCGCCGATGGACAGGCTCCGATATGGCTGCTGTCGATCGCTGTCCTGTTCACGCTCCAGCGGCGGTGGCGGTTCGGGTGTCTGGATGTTGACCGTGTTGGCCGGCGGTAACTCGACTTTGTCGGTGGCGACGCCCTCTGGTGGTTGATTGGTAAACACCGTGTTGCCCTTGTCGTCGGTGTATTTGTAGATCTGCGCCAAGGCCGGGATCGTGACGAGCAATAGCAGGCTGAACAATGCGATGCGCATGGGAAGCTCCGCGGGTGGGATGCACGAAGCCTTGCACCGCTCTGGCGACTAGGCAAGTCTGAGCGTTGCGATTTGGGACCGATGCCACTCCGGCGCGTGGCGAAGGCAGCGGCGTCTTGCCTGATGACCTGGCAGAAACCAAAAAGCCTCCCGAAGGAGGCTTTTCTGTCACGCGGACCGGCTTAGACGCTGTAGTACAGGTCGTATTCCAGCGGGTGCACGAAGGTGCGGACCTTGATTTCTTCCTCGCTCTTCAGTTCGAGGTAGGCATCGATGAAGTCGTCGCTGAACACGCCGCCCTTGGTCAGGAACGCGCGGCCCTTGTCGAGTTCTTCCAGGGCTTCCTTCAGGCTGCCGCAAACCTGCGGGATCAGCTTGCCTTCTTCCGGCGGCAGATCGTAGAGGTTCTTGTCGGCAGCATCGCCGGGATGAATCTTGTTCTGTATACCGTCGATACCGGCCATCAGCAGTGCGGAGAAGGCCAGGTAGGGGTTGGCAGCCGGGTCCGGGAAACGCGCTTCGATGCGGCGCGCCTTCGGGCTGGCCACGTACGGGATGCGGATCGAGGCGGAGCGGTTGCGAGCCGAGTAGGCCAGCATGACCGGTGCTTCGAAGCCCGGGACCAGACGCTTGTAGGAGTTAGTCGACGGGTTGGTGAAGCCGTTCAGGGCCTTACCGTGCTTGATGATGCCGCCGATGAAGTACAGAGCGGTCTCGGACAGACCGGCATAGCCTTCGCCGGAGAAGGTGTTCTTGCCATCCTTGGAGATGGACATGTGTACGTGCATGCCGGAGCCGTTGTCGCCGTACAGGGGCTTGGGCATGAACGTCGCAGTCTTGCCGTAGGCATCGGCAACGTTATGCACGCAGTACTTCAGGGTCTGAACTTCGTCAGCCTTGTTGACCAGCGTGTTGAACTTGACGCCGATTTCGTTCTGACCGGCAGTCGCCACTTCGTGGTGATGCACTTCGACGACCAGGCCCATTTCTTCCATGGCGTTGCACATGGCGGTACGGATTTCGTGGTCGTGGTCGCACGGCGGGACCGGGAAGTAACCGCCCTTGACTGCCGGACGATGGCCCTTGTTGCCGCCCTCGATGTCGGCGTCGGTGTTCCAGGAACCCTGTTCGGAGAAGATCTTGAACATGGAGCCGGAGATGTCGGACTTGAACTTCACTTCGTCGAAGATGAAGAACTCCGGCTCCGGGCCGACGAATACGGTGTCACCGATGCCGGTGGACTTGAGGAATTCCTCGGCGCGCTTGGCGATCGAGCGCGGATCGCGGTCGTAGCCCTGCATGGTGCTCGGCTCGACAATGTCGCAGACCAGGATCAGGGTCGGCTCTTCGGTGAACGGGTCCAGCACAGCGGTTTCGTCGACCGGCATCAGGATCATGTCGGAGGCTTCGATGCCCTTCCAGCCATGGATCGAGGAGCCGTCGAACATCTTGCCATGCTCGAAGAAGTCTTCATCCTGAGCATCACGAGCCGGAATGGTGACGTGGTGCTGCTTGCCTTTGGTATCCGTGAAGCGCAGATCAATCCACTTCACATCGTAATCTTTGATCAGTTGAAGCGACTTCGACATGGTGTTCTCCAAGTGGTGGAAGCGTGACAGGTTGCTTCCGAATCAGGGTGAAGCCGGGCGGCGATGTTCCGCCAAGGCGACCTGCCTCACAAGAGAGCAAATTGCATGCCAGTGCTCCGTATTGGGTCCGGGCGCCGGAAAACGGTAGTTCGCCGGTAGGACAGGCTCCTGAGCAGATGATATCTGCGTTTTTATGCACTTTATTGGTGCGCCGCTGTGTCTGTTTGTTCAATTTGGGTGCAGCACGGGCGGGCTTCAGAAAACTGACTAAAGCTTGATCAATTTCCGATATACTCCGCCCCCCTCTTTTTACGCCTTGTCGGCGCACGCGCTGTTTCCATGAAGCTGATCGTCAAAGTATTCCCAGAAATCACCATCAAGAGCCCGCCGGTGCGCAAGGGCTTCATTCGCCAACTGGCGAAGAACATCCGCACCGTGCTGCGCGACCTTGATCCCGACTTGCGGGTGGAGGGGGTGTGGGACAACGTCGAGGTGGAAACCGCGCTCAGCGCGCCGAAGTCGCTGCACGAAATGATCGAGCGTCTGCGCTGCACGCCGGGCATCGCCCATTGTCTGGAAGTCCACGAGTACCCGCTGGGCGATCTGGACGATGTGTTCGAGAAATGCAAGGCGCACTTCGCCGACCGGCTGACCGGCAAGATCTTTGCCGTTCGCTGCAAGCGCGCCGGCAAGCACCCGTTCAGTTCGATGGATGTCGAGCGCCACGTCGGCAGCCAGCTGCGACAGCAGTGCGGCGCCGCGGGTATTTCGTTGAAGGCGCCGGAAATCGAAGTGCGGATGGAGATCCGCGACCAGCGTCTATTCGTCATCCATGCGCAGCATGACGGCATCGGCGGTTACCCGCTGGGTGCGCTTGAGCAGACCCTGGTGCTGATGTCCGGTGGTTTCGATTCCACCGTGGCGGCCTACCAGATGATGCGTCGCGGGCTGATGACGCATTTCTGCTTCTTCAATCTCGGTGGCCGTGCCCATGAACTAGGGGTGATGGAAGTCGCCCACTATTTATGGAAGAAGTACGGCAGCTCGCATCGCGTACTGTTCATCAGCGTGCCTTTCGAGGAAGTGGTTGGCGAGATTCTGGAAAAGGTGGACAACAGCCAGATGGGTGTGGTCCTCAAGCGCATGATGCTGCGTGCCTCGACCCAGATTGCCGAGCGCCTGCAGATCGACGCGCTGGTCACCGGCGAGGCGATTTCCCAGGTCTCCAGCCAGACGCTGCCCAACCTTTCGGTAATCGATTCGGCGACCGACATGCTGGTGTTGCGGCCGCTGATCGCCAGCCACAAGCAGGACATCATCGACACCGCCTTCGAGATCGGCACCGCCGAATTCGCCAAGAACATGCCCGAATATTGCGGTGTGATTTCGGTGAACCCGACCACCAAGGCCAAGCGTTACCGTATCGAGCACGAAGAGAAGCAGTTCGACATGGCCATTCTCGAACGGGCCCTGGAGAATGCGCGCCAGGTCGCCATCGATCGCGTGATCGACGAGCTGGGCCAGGATCTGCAGGTGGAGGAAGTGGTCGAGGCGACTGCTGGTCAGGTGGTCATCGACATCCGTCACCCCGATGCCGCTGAGGACGAACCTCTGCAATTGGAGGGCATCGAAGTGCAAACGCTGCCGTTCTATGCGCTGAACAACCGCTTCAAGGAGCTGGATGAGAACCGCCAGTACCTGCTGTATTGCGATAAAGGTGTCATGAGCCGCCTGCATGCTCATCATCTGTTGAGTGAGGGGCATGTCAATGTGCGCGTTTATCGTCCGAGCTAAACAGCCTGGCCTGCTGGGCGGCAGTATCCGCCACCGCCCTCCCGACCCGCTTCGCGGCTGAATTGCCGCGACACGTCGCTAACGATTTATTCCCTTCATCCGATTTTTTCGCGTTGGGCCGCTTGAGGCATTTGCCGAGTCGCCCAACCCAACTACGAGACCACTACTGTGATCGAGAATCTACGCAACATTGCCATCATCGCCCACGTTGACCATGGCAAAACCACCCTGGTCGACAAGCTCCTGCGTCAGTCCGGCACCCTGGAGCGCGGCGAGCTCAACGATGAGCGCGTGATGGACTCCAATGACCAGGAAAAAGAGCGTGGCATCACCATCCTGGCCAAGAACACCGCTATTCGCTGGAACGAGTACCGCATCAACATCGTCGACACCCCAGGCCACGCCGACTTCGGCGGTGAAGTCGAGCGTGTGATGTCGATGGTCGACTCGGTACTGCTGCTGGTCGACGCCCAAGACGGCCCGATGCCGCAAACCCGCTTCGTGACCAAGAAGGCCTTCGAAGCCGGCCTGCGTCCGATCGTCGTGATCAACAAGGTTGACCGTCCGGGCGCGCGTCCTGACTGGGTTCTGGATCAGATCTTCGACCTGTTCGACAACCTCGGCGCCACCGAAGAGCAACTGGACTTCCAGGTTGTCTACGCCTCGGCCCTGAACGGCATTGCCGGTCTGGATCACACCGACATGGCCGAAGACATGACCCCGCTGTACCAGGCCATCGTCGACCACGTACCGGCCCCGCAGGTCGATATCGACGGCCCGTTCCAGATGCAGATCTCCGCTCTGGACTACAACAGCTTCCTCGGCATCATCGGTGTCGGCCGTATCGCCCGCGGTCGCGTCAAGCCGAACACCCCGGTCACCGCCATCGACATGCATGGCAAGAAGCGTAACGGCCGTATCCTCAAGCTGATGGGTCACCACGGTCTGCATCGCGTCGACGTTGACGAAGCCACCGCAGGCGACATCGTTTGCATCAGCGGTATGGATGAGCTGTTCATCTCCGACACCCTGTGCGACCAGAACAACGTCGAAGCGATGAAGCCACTGACCGTCGACGAGCCGACCGTATCCATGACCTTCCAGGTCAACGATTCGCCGTTCTGCGGCAAGGAAGGCAAGTTCGTCACCAGCCG
>DPSI01000532.1:939-3924 GCA_003527165.1 Pseudomonas sp. | reverse complement strand
TGCGGCATGCATGTGTTTCACGAACGTGCGGGAAAAGGTTCGCGCATCGTCTGGATGGCCGAACCCGGAAAAGAGCGCGAATTCATTTTCGTCATCATGCCGGGCGGGCAGGATCGTGAACTGGCTGACGACGATTACAGCCATTTCGGCTTTGCGCTATCGAGTCGCGGTGACGTCGATGCCATTGCGGCACGCGCTCGTCAGGCGGGATGCCTGATCTGGGACCCGCGCGACGAACCCTATCCGGTCGGCTATTACTGTGGTGTCCGTGATCCGGCGGGCAATTACGTCGAGTTCTCCTATGGCCAGCCGCTAGGTCCGGGCGCCGAAGAAATGCCGGCCCCCTGAAACGAACGAAGCCACCCTAAGGTGGCTTCGTGATCGACGCGGCGTGAATCAGAATGCCTTGCCGGTCAGATAGAAGTTCTCGTAGCAGAAGTTGGTCGCCGCAATATAGCCCTCGGCGCTACCGCAATCGAAACGCTGTCCCTTGAACTTATATGCCAGGACGCAGCCATCCTGAGCCTGGCGCATCAAGGCATCGGTGATCTGGATCTCGCCGCCCTTGCCTGGTTCGGTCTGTTCGATCAGGTCGAAGATATCCGGGGTCAGGATGTAACGACCGATGATTGCCAGGTTGGACGGTGCATCTTCCGGCTTCGGCTTCTCGACCATGTGACTGACGCGGAAAATGTCGTCACGGATCATTTCGCCGGCGATCACACCGTACTTGCTGGTCTCTTCCGGCGGCACTTCTTGAATGGCAACGATCGAGCAGCGGAACTGGTTGTACAGTTTGACCATCTGCGCCAGAACCGGATCGCCATCCAGGTTGATGCACAGGTCATCGGCCAGAACCACGGCGAAGGGTTCGTCGCCGATCAGTGGCCGACCGCTGAGAATGGCATGGCCCAGGCCTTTCATTTCCACTTGGCGGGTGTAGGAGAAGCTGCATTGATCGATCAGTTTGCGGATACCGACCAGGTATTTTTCCTTGTCGGTGTTGCGAATCTGGTGCTCCAGCTCATAGCTGATGTCGAAGTGGTCTTCCAGAGAGCGCTTGCCGCGTCCGGTAACGATCGCGATCTGGTTGAGCCCTGCGGCCAGTGCCTCTTCAACCCCGTACTGAATCAGGGGTTTGTTCACCACCGGCAACATCTCCTTGGGCATGGCCTTGGTCGCAGGAAGGAAGCGCGTGCCATATCCGGCCGCAGGAAAAAGGCATTTCTTGATCATGTGAGTCCTTGAAAAGAATGTTCCAGTTGATGCACTGCGCCTGATCGGTCAACAGCCATACCCTGCATGTCCCGCCGACAGCGGATGACTAGAGGCTACGACCACCGAAACGACAAGGGGTTCGCACGTTTCCGCAGCTAAATTCGAGCCTGCCGTCGAGTGAGCCGCTGCGCGGTGGTTGTCGAATTCCGCGGGCAACCTAGAGTGCTTGGTGACGAACCGATTGCCAAGTAGCCGAATGAAATCGGTGTGGCTTACCGCCTCGCGCCAGAGAACCCGCACGGTCACTCGCTGCGGAGTTCAATGCCTCTGCTTTTCGCAAACACAACGAAGCGATTGACTGATCCAGGTCAGTAAAACCGCGAATAGCGCTCTTTACGACGCGAGCCGCAAAGCCGCAGCCGATCACACCCTCTAACATATCGCCGCCTGACCGCATGCCTGGGCGATCAAGCGGAGCGCGCGCTCCTCTTATACCGCCTGTTCAGCGAGCCCCCTCGACCACCGCCCCTGCTTCAAGCCGGTTCCTTTCCGCGCAGTACTAAGGATGATGATGAGCAGCGTTCCCGCTAAGCGACAGATGTCCGTCCAGACGAAAGTCAATCTGGCTCTGGTATTGGTCTTCGCACTGGTGTTTTCCGCCTCGTTGTTCCATGCCGCCAGCACCGAGAAGCGTCTGGTGCTGCAGGTTGTCGAACAGCAGACCAAGGATGCCGCCGACTCCTACTTCGACAGCATCAACACGATGATGCTGACCGGCACCATGGCGCAGCGCGAGGTCCTGCGAAACAAGATTCTGTCCCGCCCTGGCGTGATCGACGCGCGCATCGTCCGAGGCGAGCCTGTGACCAAGGTCTTCGGCCCCGGTTTCACCCATCAGGCGGCGGATGATCAGCGGGATCGCCGGGCACTGGCCGGTGAAGACACTATAGAAGTCACCGAGAGCAAGAATGGCCGAGTGCTGACGGTGATCAACCCGATCCGTGCCCACAAGGATTACCGCGGCACCAATTGTCTTTCGTGCCACCAGGTCGCCGAGGATACCGTGATGGGCGCGGTGCGGATCAGCTATGACCTCTCAGCGCTCGATAGCGAAGTCAATCGCAACCTCATGGCGTCTGCCGGCATCCAACTACTTTTGCTGCTGGCCGGTCTGATCGTGATGAGCTACATCATTCGTCGCGTGATCATCAGCCGAATCAACGACATGCGCCACACTATGGAAGTGATGACTGACGATGAGGATCTCAGCCGCATCGTGTCCGTTCACGCCGAGGACGAAGTGGGCGCCATGGGGCATTCGTTCAATCGCATGATCGGCAAATTCCGCCATAGTCTGGAAGCGGTCGCGGGCGTCACGCGGCAACTGGGCGAAGTGTCGGACCGGGTCTCCACCGTTGCCGAGAAGACCCATTCGGCGGTGATGGCGCAGCGCAGCGAAACCGATATGGTGGCCTCGGCGATGAACGAGATGAGCGCGACGGTGCAGGAAGTGGCGCGGCACGCCAGCCAGACTGCCGCAGCCTCGAGCGACGCGGACGAGCAATCCCGAGCCGGCGTCACCCTGGCCACCGAGGCACTGGACGGCATCGAAGGGCTGATTCAGGAAATCGAACGTGCCGCGCAGGTCATCAAACAGGTGGAAGCCGACAGTGCCAGTATCGGCATGGTGCTGGGCGTCATCAATGGCATCGCCGAACAGACCAACCTGCTCGCACTCAACGCCGCCATCGAAGCGGCGCGTGCCGG
>DPSI01000532.1:0-681 GCA_003527165.1 Pseudomonas sp. | reverse complement strand
CGCAGTGGTCGCCGACGAGGTGCGCACCCTCGCCTCGCGTACGCAGAAATCCACCGGTGACATCCAGGCGACCATCGAGCGGTTGCAGTGCGGTGTAGGCAATGCGGTCAAGGCTATGGAGAGCGCGCAGATACGCGCTCATGCCGGCTCTGATTGCGTCGCCAAGGCCGCCCAAAGCCTCAACGTGATCGCTGGCGAAGTGGGCACGATCAACGATATGAACATGCAGATCGCCACGGCTGCCGAGGAGCAGAGCGCCGTTGCCGAAGAGATCAACCGTAACATCACCACAATCAGCGATATCGCCGACGCGACCTCGGCAGATGCCAGACAGACCTCGCAGATAAGCGACGAGCTGGTACGCCTGGTCGCCGAGCTGAACCGCCTGGTCGGGCAATTCCGGCTCTGAGCGCGGTACTGAACCAGGTCGGACCAACACCTCAGGGCGGCGGGAGAACGCGGAGCTGGGGCGCTGACCACTCAGCGTTTGCCCCGATCTGGTCGCAGCGTTCTTGATCTCGGACAGTCGGACCGTGACTAGAATCAAGGATAATCACGCCACGATGTCGCAGGCCCGTCGACGGGGCACCGCGTCCAGCCACTCACCCATCAACCCGCAAGGTGAAACCATACATGGACCAAACGCCGAGCTTTAACCGCGCCCTGGTCGAAAAATATGAC
>DPSI01000533.1 GCA_003527165.1 Pseudomonas sp. | reverse complement strand
CCGGACGTTCGGCCTGCTTGGCACGAAGTAATACATCATCCCGAGGAAGCCCACCGAAAGGATGAACCCCACCACGCTGTGGCCATACCACCACTGAATCATCGCGTCCGTGGCGCCGGAATAGGCAGAGTAGGATTTGAACAGGGTCACCGGAATAGCCACGTGATTGATCACGTGCACCATCGCCGTCACGAGGATGAATGCGCCATAGAACCAGTTGGCGACATAGATGTGCTGAGTCCGGCGTCGCGCAATGGTGCCGATGAACAGATAGGCATACGCCACCCAGACCAACGTTACCCAGAGAGCGATGGGCCACTCCATCTCGGCGTATTCCTTGGAAGACGTGATGCCGAGCGGGTAGCTGACCAGCATGGCGACGATCGCCACCTGCCAACCCCAGAACACGAAATTCGCCAGCCAGTCCGAAATCAAACGCACTTTGCAGGTGCGTTGAACGACATAGAACGAGGTCGCGAACAGTGCTCCGCCGCCAAACGCGAAGATCACGAGATTAGTGTGGACCGGGCGAATGCGTCCGAAGCTGGTCCAAGGCAGACCGAGGTTGAGTTGCGGCCAAACCAGCTGAGCCGCGAGGACGGCGCCCATGCCCATCCCAAGCACGCCCCAGAACAACGTCATCAAAGTGAAACGGCGGACAACCTCGTAGTTATATGTCGAGACAGTGTCATCCAAAGGAGCATCGGCCATAGCATTTCCATAACAAATGAGTGATAGCTGAACGCCAATTCGTAGCGAACCCGGCGCAAAAGCGGCGCGCGGGTTGATCAGGCGATATCTGGGAAGTGTGCGGGGGGAAATGCAATAAATCTAACGAATATTGATACGCTTTAAATAAGCTATTTTTCATACAAGTAGACTGTTAGCAAACACAACCGTACGGTCTGGAAACCACTCCATTACCAGATCGGCGCACCGACTGGTGACCGAACGCTTTGAAGGTTGGCTAGCCAATGCTCAGCAAGTAGCCAGATGGCACGTGCCGTTTCATCGCACCAGCTTGACCATCATTCCGTAAGCAGAATACTGTATTGATATACAGTATTCTGGAATACCCACCGCATGACATCCGTGGTCGCACTCAACCATTTATTCGATGCGCGCCGTTTGTGGCGCGGTCAGGCCCGAATCGTATCGCCCAATGCACAGCCAACCGGGCATGCCACGCTGGATGCAGCATTGCCCGGCGGAGGCTGGCCGGAATCGGCACTGAGCGAGATTCTGTTCGCCAGTACCGGCATCGGTGAACTGCGCCTGCTCTGGCCGACCCTGGCGCGGCTGACCGCGGCCAATGAGCGCGTAGTGCTGGTGGCGCCACCCCATGTGCCCTGTCCTCAGGCATGGCTGGCCGCAGGTGTAGATCTTCGCCAGGTAACAATCGTCAACGCACGGGGCCGCGACGCCCTATGGGTCACCGAGCAATGCCTGCGCTCGGGCAGCTGTGGCGCGGTGCTGTGCTGGCCGCAACAGGCCGATGACCGCGCCCTACGTCGCCTGCAAGTCGCCGCCGAGACCGGCCAGACATTGGCCTTCGCGTATCGTCCATTGCGCGAGGCGGTCAACTCCTCGCCAGCGGCACTACGCTTGACTGTCGAAGCCCAGCCGGCACAACTGCGTGTGCTCAAATGCCGTGGCGGCCTGGCTCCGGCGCGCCCGATCCCCGCCGCAGCCTGGCATTGAGATGGACATGCTCTGGGCTTGCATCCTGCTACCGCAGCTGGCCATGGACGGCGTGTTGCGCAGCCGCGCCGATGCCGAGGCGCCCCTGGCGCTCTTGAGCGGTACGCCACAGCGCCGCGTGCTGCAGGCGGTCAATCCGGCCGCGCGGGCTCTCGGCCTCAAGCCGGGGCAGTCGTTGATCGCCGCCCAGGCACTGACCCACGCTTTCGCCACTGCTGACTATGACTTGGCGGCAATCGAGCGTTGGCAGCAATTCCTCGCCGCCTGGGCCTACGGATTCAGCTCGCAGGTCAGCCTGCATTACCCGCGTTGCCTGCTATTGGAAGTGCAATCCAGTCTCGGCCTGTTCGGCCCCTGGCCTCGTCTGGAGGCACGCCTGCGCGAGGAACTCGATACGCTGGGCTTTCAGCATCGCATTACCTTGGCACCCAACCCGGCCGCCGCACGCGCCCTGGCTAACGTGCATGACGGCCTAGCCGTGATGGATACCGAGACGTTGCACCGCGTGCTGGGCCCACTGCCGGTAGAACGTATCGGCTTGCCGCGCGAAGTGACGACCGCCTTTGCGCGCATGGGACTGCGGACCCTAAGGCAGGTGCTTACCCTGCCCCGCGATGGTCTGGCACGGCGCTTTCCGGCAGAAACACTGAGACATCTCGATACCCTGCTGGAATACCGTCCATTGGGGCTGGATTTCTATCGGCCGCCAGACCGCTTCGATGCCCGTATCGAGCTGAACTTCGAAGTCGAGTCGCACCAGGCGCTGCTGTTCCCGCTGCGCCGCTTGACCGGCGATCTCGCCGCCTATCTGGCCGGCCGCGATAGCGGTGTACAACGTTTCACCTTGCAACTGGAGCACCGTAACCTGGCCGATAGTCAGGTACCGGTCGGCCTGCTCAGCGCCGAGCGCGATCCAGCCATGCTGTTCGAGCTGACCCGTGGTCGCCTGGAGCATCTGCAACTGCCGGCGCCGGTTCTGGCGGTGCGCCTGATTGCACACGAGTTGCCAGCCTTCGTCCCTGAGCACCGTCAGTTGTTCGAAGAACGACCGCAACAGTCGTTGCCCTGGGAGCAACTGCGCGAGCGTTTGCGAGCCCGTCTGGGCGATGATGCCGTGCAAGGACTCAGCGCTCGTGCCGATCACCGCCCTGAATGCGCCTGGCAGCCGCAGCACGTCGCTCAGAATGAGCTTTCCCCAACCACCAGTCCCCGCCCCGGCTGGTTGCTGGCCGAACCGAAACCGCTCTACGAAGCATCGCTACGCATTCTCACCGGTCCCGAGCGCATCGAATCCGGTTGGTGGGACGGTAGCGACGTGCGCCGCGACTATTACCGGGTGGAAACCCGCAGCGGCCAGCGCGGCTGGGCTTTTCGCCCGGTCACTGGCGGAGGGCCGCTGTTGCTGCACGGCTGGTTCGCATGACGACCGGTTACGCCGAACTGCATTGCCTGTCCAACTTCAGCTTCCAGCGAGGCGCCTCCAGTGCCCGCGAACTCTTCGAGCGCGCCGCACGTCTGGGCTATCAGGCTTTGGCCATCACCGACGAATGCACCCTGGCCGGCATCGTACGGGCCTGGCAGGCCTCGAAGGATATCGACCTGCCGTTGATCATCGGTAGCGAGATTCAGATCGAAGACGGACCCAAGCTGATTTTGCTGGTGGAAAACCTGACCGGTTATCAGACCTTATGCCGCTTGATCACCCGCGCCCGGCGCCGCGCCGAGAAAGGGCGCTATCAGCTTTTAGCTGAAGACCTGAGCGAGCCGCTGGATGGGTTATTGGCCATCTGGATTGCCCACCAACCAGGGGCTGACCTCGAAGGATGCTGGCTGCGTGAACGCTTTCCAGAGCGCCTCTGGCTGGGTATCGAGCTGCACCGTGGACCAGACGACGCGCTACGCCTGCACCAATGGCAGGCACTGGCCACCCGCCTGAATCTGCCTGCAGTGGCCTGCGGCGATGTCCATATGCATGCCCGAGGACGCCGTGCACTGCAGGACTGCATGACCGCGATCCGGCATCATCTGCCGGTGGCGGAGGCCGGTCGCTATTTATTCCCTAATGGCGAACGTCATCTACGCCGATACGAGGAACTGCTTGAGCTGTACCCACCCGAGCTGCTCGCCGAAACGCTGCGCATCGCCGAGCGCTGCCAATTCGATCTCAACCAGTTGGAATACCGATACCCGCATGAATTGGTGCCTGCGGGCCATAACGCTACCTCCTGGCTATGCGAACTGGTTGAGGATGGTGTGCGCTGGCGCTGGCCAGATGGTGTAACGCTAAAAGTCCGTGCGCAGATCGAGCATGAGCTGCAACTGATCGCCGAACTGAAGTACGAAAATTACTTTCTCACCGTGCATGACCTTGTCCGCTGGGCCCGTGAGCAAGGGATTCTCTGCCAGGGCCGCGGCTCGGCGGCCAATTCCACTGTGTGCTTCGCGCTGGGCATCACTGAACTCGACCCCATGCGCACAGGCAGCCGGCTGCTGTTTGAGCGTTTTTTATCTCGCGAGCGCAAGGAGCCACCAGACATCGACGTCGACTTCGAGCATGAACGCCGCGAAGAAGTCATTCAGTATGTATTCCGCCGTTATGGCCGTGCGCGGGCCGCGCTCACCGCCGTCGTCAGCACCTACCATGCCACCGGCGCCTTGCGCGACGTTGCCAAGGCGCTCAGTCTGCCACCGGATCAGATCAATGCATTGGCCGATTGCTGCGGGCGCTGGAGCGACCGGGTTCCTGACGACGAACGCTTGCGCGAAGCCGGCTTCGACCCGAGCAGTCCGGTGCTGCACCGAGTATTGGTGCTGACTGGCCAGTTGATCGGTTTTCCCCGCCACCTTTCACAGCATCCTGGAGGGTTCGTCATTTCGGAGCACGCGCTGGAAACCCTGGTGCCGGTGGAGAACGCCAGCATGGCCGAGCGTACGGTGATCCAGTGGGACAAAGACGATCTCGATCTGGTTGGGTTGCTCAAAGTCGATGTGCTCGCCCTCGGCATGCTCAGTGCACTGCGCCGCTGTTTCAACCTGATCGAACACTATCGGGGTACCCGCTGGACCATCGCCAGCCTGCCGCAGGAAGACCGCGCAACCTACGAGATGATCAGCCGCGCCGATACCGTCGGCGTGTTCCAGATCGAGTCGCGGGCGCAAATGGCCATGCTGCCGAGGTTGCGCCCCAAGACTTTTTACGACCTGGTGATTCAGGTCGCCATCGTGCGCCCGGGGCCGATTCAGGGCGACATGGTCCACCCCTATCTGCGCCGGCGTAATAACGAAGAAGAGGTGAAATACCCTTCCGATGAATTGAAACCGGTCTTCGAGCGCACGCTCGGTGTGCCACTGTTCCAGGAACAGGTGATGGAACTGGCAATCGTTGCTGCCGAGTACACGCCCGGCGAGGCCGACGAGCTGCGTCGATCCATGGCCGCCTGGAAGCGCCATGGTGGCCTGGAGCATCACCGCCAGCGCCTGACCAAACGTATGCTCGCCAAGGGTTATGAGGCGGACTTCATCGCACGCATCTTCGAACAGATCAAAGGGTTCGGCAGCTATGGCTTTCCCGAATCCCACGCGGCCAGCTTCGCCCTGCTCACCTACGCCAGTTGCTGGCTGAAAT
>DPSI01000064.1:3405-7076 GCA_003527165.1 Pseudomonas sp. | reverse complement strand
CTTCCGATCTTTGCCGAATGACGAGCTGCTGCTGTTTCTGCGCGGCGTCAATCTCAATCCTGACGCCGAACCGGAAGACATGGTTTCGTTGCGTGTCTTCGCGGATTCGCGTCGGGTCATCTCCCTGCGTTTGCGCCCGTTACGCTCCACCGAGACGGTCATTCAGCAATTGGAAGCCGGCATCGGACCGAAGACCTCGTCCGAGATACTGCTGTCTCTGGCTGATGCGCTCACCAATCGAGTCGATGATCTGGTCGAGGTGCTGACCGAGAAGCTCGATGGAGAGGAGGATCGCGTTGAGACCGATAAACAATATTCACCGACTCAGGACGAGATGCTCTCGATGCGACGACAAGCGGCCAGCTTGCGTCGATTCCTGCTGCCGCAGCGGGAGATCTACGGTCAGCTGACGCGCAATCGTTTGCCCTGGTTCGTCGACGACGACACGGACTACTGGAACGAGCTGAGCAACCGGCTGATTCGCTACCTCGAAGAGCTGGATCTGGTTCGCGAACGGGTCAATTTGATACTCGAAGCCGAAGAAAGGCGAATGCGCGAACGCATGAACAGAACAATGTACCTGCTTGGGATCATCACCGGTTTCTTTCTTCCGATGAGCTTTCTGACCGGGTTGTTGGGCATCAACGTCGGCGGTATCCCTGGGTCGGAACACCCCTATGGGTTCTACGTTGCCTGCGGAGTGATTACGGCGGTGGCCGGCTTTCAATGGTGTATCTTTCGCCGCCTCAAATGGGTGTGAATGTGACCGACCGTGCCGATGTGCCGTCTAGGTGACACAGATTAGCGAGGTAAACATGCGCGATCCCTTTGAAGAGTCGCTGCGGGACATGCTCAATGCGCAGTCTTCGCATGACGACGATGCCTGCCTGGACCGTGTCTTGAAGACTGCCAATCGCCAGGTTGGTGCAGGGGACCTGTTCGGCCTGATGGGGAACTGGTTGCAAACCGTTCTGATTGCTGTCAGCGGCAGTACAGGGCAAGCGCCTGCGACTACGCGCCGTCATTCATCTCGATTTACTTCTTACGACAAGGCCGACTGATCATGGAATTCGATCCCTGGAGCCAAAGCTTGCTGGGCGCTATGAATGCACTGTGGGCGCCTATCGCCGCGTTCATTCCGCGCTTGTTCGGTGCGTTGCTGGTCGTAGCGATCGGCTTCGTCGTTGCCAAGCTGCTCGATACTCTGCTTTCCAAGGTCCTGGCGAAGGTCGGGCTTGATCGGCTGGTCGCCGGGACCGGCGTAAACAAGCTGCTTGGTCGAGTCGGAATACGCGTGCCCGCGTCAGCTCTGATTGGCAAGATCGTCTATTGGTTCGTTCTGTTGGTCTTTCTCGTGTCGGCCGCCGAATCCCTCGGACTCGCGCGCGTATCGGCGGTGCTGGATATGTTGGCGCTTTACGTACCGAAGGTGTTCGGTGCGGCATTGATTCTGCTTGCCGGTGTGCTGCTCGCTCAGCTGGTCAACGGCTTGGTGCGCGGCGCTGCGGAAGGCGTAGGTCTGGAGTATGCCGGTGGCCTGGGGCGCATTGCGCAGGGGCTGGTAATCATCATCAGCATCTCGGTCGCCATTGGACAGCTTGAGGTGAAAACCGAGCTGCTTAACTATGTGATTGCGATCGCGCTGATTTCGGTGGGGCTTGCCGTGGCGCTGGCCCTCGGGCTGGGCAGTCGCGAGCTGGTCAGCCAAATTCTGGCCGGTATCTATGTGCGCGAGCTATACGAGGTTGGCCAGCGGGTGCGCCTCGACGGGTCGCAGCTGGAGGGTACGATCGAAGAGATCGGTACAGCCAAGACCTTGTTGCTCACCGATGAAGGTGAGCTGGTCTCGATTGCAAATAGAGTGCTGCTGGAGCAGCGTGTGGGCAGCCGTTAGGCCTGGTGATCTGTTAAAGTGCGCCGCCTCTTTTCGCGGGTCACCGTAAATGGCGGCCACGATTTTGCCGGTTCGAAGCGCCTTGACTAAAACCCATTCGCCCACCATGAGTTATGACCCACGCCAGCTTTCAGATGAAGAGCTGGTGCAGCGTGCTCATGCCGAGCTGTTTCATATAACACGTGCTTACGAAGAGCTGATGCGGCGGTATCAGCGCACTCTATTTAATGTGTGCGCGCGTTATTTGGGAAACGACCGAGACGCAGATGACGTTTGTCAAGAAGTGATGCTCAAGGTTTTGTATGGATTGAAGAACTTTGAAGGAAAGTCGAAGTTCAAGACATGGCTATATAGCATTACCTACAACGAATGTATTACGCAGTATCGAAAAGAGCGCCGCAAGCGTCGGTTACTTGATGCGCTGAGCCTCGACCCGGTCGAAGAGGCGTCCGAAGAAAAGGCGCCAAACGTGGAGGAAAAGGCGGGCCTAGACAAGTGGCTGGTCCATGTGAACCAGATCGATCGGGAGATTCTAGTTCTGCGTTTTGTAGCGGAACTGGAGTTTCAGGAAATTGCCGACATCATGCATATGGGCCTAAGCGCAACGAAGATGAGATACAAGCGCGCGCTAGATAAACTGCGCGAAAAATTTTCGGGAATTGCTGAAACTTAACGGCAACAAGCTGTCTTATTGAATAGCGAACAGCTTGGGCCTAGAGACAGCCGGTTTCCTTAGATTGTTCTGATACTCACCACCAGATGGGGATTTACGGATGAAACTTAAAAACACCTTGGGCGTTGTAATTGGCTCTATGGTTGCTGCTACTTCTCTTGGCGCGCTCGCCCAGGGCCAGGGCGCTGTAGAGGTGGAAGCATTCGGCAAGCATTACTTCTCCGACAGCTCCCGTGGCTTTGAAGACGAGGGCGAGCTTTATGGCGCTGGCGCCAGCTATTTTCTTACCGATGATGTCTCCCTGGGCCTGTCCTATGGTGAATATCACGACGTCACTTCGGACGAGCCGGTAGCGGGCGGCGGCCACAAGAACATCAAGGGCAGCCTGACTTCATTGGATGCGGCCTATCATTTCGGTCAGCCGGGCGTAGGCCTGCGTCCTTACGTTTCTGCTGGCGTGGCTCATCAGAGCATTGGCCAGGCTGCACGTAGCGGTCGTGACCACAGCACCTTCGCAAACATCGGCGCAGGTTTGAAGTACTACTTCACTGAAAACTTCTTTGCCAAGGCTAGCGTTGACGGCATGCATAACATTGATGCCGGCGACAGCGAGTGGATGGCTGGCGTAGGCGTGGGTCTGAACTTCGGTGGCGGCGCACAACAGCAGGTTGCGCAGGTTGAGCCGACTCCCGAGCCGGCACCGGCTCCGATCGTTGATACCGAGCCTGAGCCTGAGCCTGAGTTGGTTCGCGTCGAGTTGGACGTCAAGTTCGATTTCGATAAGTCCCGCGTTCGCGAAGAAAGCTACAGCGACATCAAGAACCTGGCCGATTTCATGCAGCAATACCCTCAGACCAGCACCACCGTCGAAGGTCACACTGACTCCGTCGGTACCGATCAGTACAACCAACGCCTGTCCGAGCGCCGTGCTCAGGCTGTTCGCGAAGTTCTGGTCAATCAATACGGTGTCGAAAGCCAGCGTGTTGACTCAGTCGGTTACGGCGAAACTCGCCCGGTTGCTGACAACAGCACTGAGGAAGGCCGTCAGGTCAACCGCCGCGTAGAAGCAGAGGTTGAAGCACAGGTTCGTTAATTCGCACCTTC
>DPSI01000064.1:0-3291 GCA_003527165.1 Pseudomonas sp. | reverse complement strand
GTTCGTTAATTCGCACCTTGTTTCGCAAGGTCCGTCGGTTGCCCTGATGCTGCTCCCTTAAGCATTCAGGGCTCTGCTGGGCTTGCCCGAAAAATCCGATGTCAGGTGTCTGGCATCGGATTTTTTTATGCCTCTCCGATAGCAATTCCCAGTTGGCGGCCTGCTCGATTTCCGGTCCGAGCATGCTCGCCCAAGCGACCGGTTGAATGGGGGAAGCCTGCCCCGTAGCTACCCAGGCAAACGCATGGTGGCGTCGCGTGCCTGCTGGTCAGGGGTTCTGGATGGGGTCTGCATCCAAACGCCATATGCAAGGGGCTGATTAACGAGGGCACGAGCGGTTGTGGTGAGGGCGCATACACGTTTCGCCTCGCTGGGGGCGAGAGAGAGCGTAACCCAGAACCGTCAGCCATCAACTTCCGGTTGCAGGCAGAGCAAAGCTCGTTCCAGCTCGCTGCGGATCGATCGCTACGGTGCCAAGCCGCTGCGAGCCTGCATCCGGAGTATGGCAATCGAGCTTCAGGATATCGAATGCTTTGCAGCAAAACTCGGTAAGCCTGGCTAAAAAGACCGAGGTATCGAGAGGGGTTGCTGAGTGGCCTGTAAGGGACTTACCGGGAGGCGAATCAGGCTGAGGCCTACAAGCGGCCCGCCAATGCCTAGCCATGATGGCTGTAGCTACTTCGGTTGGCAGTTTTGCCGGAGAGCGCCTGGCAGGTCGCGAGCAGGCTGTTCCAGACCACCGCTGAGGACATTTGGGGGCTAGGTGTGGCGAGGACTTGAGTTTTGCTACGCGTAAAACAAAATGCTGCTCGTTAGCGAGCAGCATTTTGCTGGATGCCGGGGCATCGCTTCCACTACCGGCTCGGGCCGAACCCGGGCAAAACCGTTTTTAGTGGAACTGGTTCATGGTGTTGTCTTTACCGCTCGCCTTCAGGGCCGCTTCGCCAGCGAAGTACTCCTTGTGGTTGTCGCCGATGTCGGAGCCAGCCATGTTCTGGTGCTTGACGCAGGCGATGCCTTGGCGCAGTTCCTGACGCTGAACACCTTTGACGTAGGCGAGCATGCCTTCCTCTGCGAAGTACCCTTTGGCCAGGTTGTCGGTGGACAGCGCGGCGGTATGGTAGGTCGGTAGGGTGATCAGGTGATGGAAGATGCCGGCGTGAGCCGAACCGTCGCGCTGGAAGGTACGGATCTTCTCGTCGGCAACCTGGGCCAGTTCGGTCTCGTCGTATTCCACGCTCATCAGCTTGGCGCGGTCGTAGGCGGAAACGTCCTTGCCTTCGGCAACGAACGCATCGAATACCTGCTGACGGAAGTTCAGGGTCCAGTTGAAGGACGGGCTGTTGTTGTAGACCAGCTTGGCATCTGGGATGGTCTTGCGGATTTCGTTGACCATGGCTGCAATCTGACCAACGTGCGGCTTCTCGGTTTCGATCCAAAGTAGATCGGCGCCGTTTTGCAGCGAGGTGATGCAATCCAATACGCAGCGCGCTTCGCCAGTGCCCTTGCGGAACTGGAACAGGTTGCTCGGCAGGCGCTTCGGGCGCAGCAGTTTGCCTTCACGCTTGATGACGACGTCGCCGTTGCCCAGTTCGGCTTCGGAGATCTCTTCGCAATCCAGGAAAGAGTTGTACAGGTCACCCAGATCACCCGGCTCTTTGGTGACGGCGATCTGCTTGGTCAGGCCGGCACCCAGAGAGTCGGTGCGCGCAACGATTACGCCGTTGTCGATGCCCAGCTCGAGGAAGGCGTAACGGACGGCAGCGATCTTAGCCAGGAAGTCGGCGTGAGGGACGGTTACTTTGCCGTCCTGGTGGCCGCACTGCTTCTCATCGGATACCTGGTTTTCGATCTGGATGCAGCAAGCGCCTGCTTCGATCATGCGTTTGGCCAGCAGATAGGTGGCTTCCGGATTACCGAAGCCGGCGTCGATGTCGGCGATGATCGGGACGATGTGGGTTTCGTAGTTGTCGATCTGGTTCTGGATATCGGTCGCCTTGGCGGTATCGCCTGCTTCGCGAGCGGCATCCAGAGCGGTGAAGAGGAGGTCCAGTTCACGCGAATCAGCCTGACGCAGGAAGGTATACAGCTCTTCGATGAGATCGGAAACAGCCGTCTTCTCGTGCATCGATTGGTCCGGCAGCGGGCCGAACTCGGAGCGCAAAGCCGCGACCATCCAGCCCGACAGGTAGAGGTAGCGCTTATTGGTGGTCTTCAGGTGTTTTTTGATGGAGATCAGCTTCTGCTGACCGATAAAGCCGTGCCAGCAACCGAGTGACTGAGTGTAGACGGACGAATCGGCGTCGTACTCGGCCATGTCCTTGCGCATGATGTTGGCAGTGTATTGAGCGATTTCCAGACCGGTCTTGAAGCGGTTCTGAGCGCGCATACGAGCTACGGATTCGGGGTTGATAGCGCTCCAGCTGCTTCTAGCTACTTCTTTCAGAGCGGCAACGGCCTTGATGTCGTTTTGATAAGCGGACATGGTCAATCCTTCAAAAAATTCGTGTTTGGTTGAGCACCGACTTTTCCCACCGAAACCTACGTGCTTACGCTGATCATGCGGGCAACACGCGGCAGAGCGTCGAAATACCGACCGGGACGAGGATTGAACCAAGAGAGGAAGGGTGTGCAGTCACGACCGCAAGAAGACTCGGCTAGCTGCGGGATGATCGTGGCATCCCAACCACAGCGGCACGGGGCCGTTGCGTGACTAGCAGTACTGACGTCTCGAGCTGATGCGTTAATCGCTTCCCCGTCCCTCAGGACGACTCGTTCCAGTCGCAACCTCGTCAGTCCGCCTTGTGGGCAGTACAGTCACGGAACGCCTCTGCTGGTTGGCTGAGCGCGATCCGGAGGCCCTTGTCAGGACCCCTGGTTAGCGGGAGCGGGGCCATAATGCGCTGGCCAAAAAGGTTCGTCAAACGTTTTGTAGTGCTTTTTTTGCAGCACTACATAATTTGAAAGGAGGGCGCAGGGCGCTCGAACTTTTCTAGTCCAGGGTGTCTACTTTCAGTCGTAGCGACAGGTCTTGGCGGCCTTGGGTGGAGTATCGGCGAAGTGTCCCGCTCTGGTTGGAGCTGGCACTTTCGTCGATACCGCCGAGAGAAATCCATTCGCCGAGTCGTCCGCTGACACGGGTATCGGTTTGCTGGATATCGATGGCGCCTGGGGCGGAGGGATTCATGCGATCCTGCTGACTGCTGACGGTGATCTGTACGCGGTCCCCATGGATCGTCGCGGTGGCATAGAAGCCGCGGGTAACGTCGCGGTATTGGGTTTGCTGATATA
>DPSI01000268.1:6312-8642 GCA_003527165.1 Pseudomonas sp. | reverse complement strand
CTTTAGCCACGCCGTGGAGCTCGTAAAAAAGCCTTTTAAATCAGTGGTTAGCGAACCGATGATCAATATAAAACGTGGGCTTGATTTGCCCATTGCAGGTGCGCCGGCGCAGCGTATCGAGGCTGGAAGGCCCGTGCGAAGCGTCGCCGTCATAGGGTTTGATTACCCTGGCATGAAGCCGACCATGGAAGTTCAGGTCGGTGATCGGGTCAAGTTGGGGCAGGTTCTGTTCTCCGACAAGAAAACCCCTGGGGTTGTTTTTACCGCGCCTGGCGCTGGCATCGTCAGTGCCGTCCACCGCGGTGAAAAGCGCGTCCTGCAGTCGGTGGTCATTGATCTCGACGGAGCGGATGAGGTGACTTTCAGCCAGTACGGCGCCGCCGAACTCGAAGGGCTGAGCGACGCCCAGGTTCGTGAGAACCTGCAGCAGTCCGGCCTATGGGCTGCGTTGCGTACGCGTCCCTACAGTAAGGTACCGGCCGTCGATGCCGTGCCCAGCTCCATTTTCGTCACGGCGATCGATTCCCATCCGTTAGCTGCTGATCCTACCGTCATCATTGCCGAGCGTGCCGCAGAGTTCGAGGCAGGCCTCAAGGTGCTCGGTAATCTCGGCAAGTTGTTCCTATGCAAAGCCGAGGGTGCCTCGCTGCCAGGCGAACAGCTCGCCAAAGTGAAGGCCGAGAGTTTCGCCGGTCCTCATCCAGCGGGGCTGGCCGGTACCCATATTCACTTCCTCGATCCTGTCAGCGCCAGTAAGAGCGTCTGGACCATCGGCTATCAGGATGTGATTGCCATCGGCGCGCTGTTTACCAGTGGCCGCCTGTCGGTCGAGCGGGTGGTGTCGCTTGCCGGTCCGGTGGTGGAAAAGCCACGTCTGGTGCGTACCCGTCTGGGCGTCAGCCTCGACGAGCTGACTGCCGGTGAGCTGCAGCCCGGCGCTAACCGCGTCGTGTCCGGTTCGGTACTGGGTGGTCGTACGGCGCATGGTGCCTTCGCCTACCTTGGCCGTTATCACCAGCAGGTCTCTTGCCTGCGTGAGGGCAAAGAGCGCGAGATGCTGCACTACCTGCGTGCCGGTAGCGATAAGCACTCGATTCTCAACATTTATATCTCCAAGCTGATGGGCGGCAAGAAGTTCGCTTTCTCCACCTCCACCAACGGCAGCCCCCGCGCCATGGTTCCGGTCGGTAACTACGAGGAGGTGATGCCGCTGGACGTGCTGCCGACTCAGTTGCTGCGTTCCTTGATCGTCGGGGATACCGAGGTCGCGCAGAAGCTTGGCTGCCTCGAACTGGACGAGGAAGATCTGGCGTTGTGCACCTATGTCTGTGCCGGCAAATATGAGTACGGCCCGATCCTGCGGGACAACTTGACCCGCATTGAGAAGGAGGGGTAAGGAATGGGCATTCGCGAATTCCTCGACAAGATCGAGCACAATTTCGAGAAGGGCGGCAAGTACGAGAAGTGGTATGCACTCTACGAAGCCGCGGACACCTTCCTTTATCGTCCCGGCAGTGTCACCAAGACCACTGCTCACGTGCGTGACGGCATCGACCTCAAGCGGATGATGATCACGGTATGGCTTTGCACCTTTCCGGCGATGTTCTTCGGCATGTGGAACACCGGCTATCAGGCCAACCTGATCTATGCACAGGGCCCAGATCTGCTCGCTGCCCAGGAAGGCTGGCGCATGGCGCTGATCAGCGCGCTGGCCGGCTTTGACCCGAACAGCCTGTGGGACAACTTCATCCAGGGCGCCGCCTACTTCATCCCCGTCTATGCGGTGACCTTCATCGTCGGCGGTTTCTGGGAAGTGCTGTTCGCCTCGATCCGCAAACACGAGGTCAACGAAGGCTTCTTCGTCACCTCGGTGCTGTTCGCCCTGATTCTGCCTCCTAGCATTCCGCTGTGGCAGGTCGCCTTGGGGATCAGCTTCGGTATCGTGATCGGTAAGGAAATCTTCGGCGGTACCGGTAAGAACTTCCTCAACCCCGCGCTTACCGGGCGTGCCTTCCTGTTCTTCGCTTACCCGGCGCAGATGTCCGGTGATGCGGTCTGGACCGCGGTGGATGGTTTTGCCGGTGCGACCGCGCTCAGCCTGAGCTTCGCCGGTGGCATGGAGAACGTGATCGCCAGCGGCATCACCTGGATGGACGCCTTCATCGGTACCATGCATGGCTCGATCGGCGAAACCAGCACCTTAGCTATCTTCATTGGCGGCGCGGTGCTGCTGATGACCAAGATCGCGTCCTGGCGGATCGTTTCCGGCGTGATGATCGGCATGATCGCGCTGAGCTATCTGTTCAACCTGATCGGTTCGGACAGCAATC
>DPSI01000268.1:4964-6109 GCA_003527165.1 Pseudomonas sp. | reverse complement strand
CGGTTCGGACAGCAATCCGATGTTCGCGATGCCGTGGTACTGGCACATGGTGGTGGGCGGCTTTGCCTTCGGCCTGATCTTCATGGCCACCGATCCGGTTTCGGCATCGATGACCAATGCGGGCAAATGGGCGTTCGGCATTCTTATTGGCGTGATGGTGGTGCTGATCCGGGTCGTGAACCCGGCATTTCCGGAAGGCATGATGCTGGCGATTCTGTTCGCCAACCTATGCGCACCGTTGATTGACCACTTTGTCGTTCAGGCCAACATCAAGCGGAGGCTGGCACGTAATGTCTAGTCAAAAAGAATCCACCGTTCGCACGCTGGTCGTGGCCTTGCTGGTCTGCCTGGTGTGCTCGGTGTTCGTTTCAGGCGCGGCCGTGGCACTGCGCCCGACGCAATTGGAAAACCGTCAGCTGGACAAGCAGCGCAGCATCCTGGCGATTGCCGGTCTGGGTGAAGTCGGCATGTCTGCCAATCAGGTGAAGGCGCTGTACAACGAGCGTATCGTCGCCAAGCTGGTCAACCTGGAAACAGGCGAATACAGCGACGAGTTCGATCCGAACACCTTCGATCCGCTGGTTGCCGCCAAGGACCCGGAGCTTTCGCAAGCACTGCCAGGCGATGAAGATATCGCCTCGATCAAACGCCGCGAGCGCTATAGCGTTGTTTACATCGTCGAGGAAAACGGCGAGCTCGCGACCCTGATCATGCCGGTTCGTGGCTACGGACTGTGGTCAACCCTGTACGGCTTCATGGCTGTCAAGGGCGACCTCAACACCGTGGAGGGTCTGGGTTTCTATCAGCATGGCGAGACCCCCGGTCTCGGGGGTGAAGTCGACAATCCGAAGTGGCGTAGCCAGTGGCAGGGCAAAGAACTGTTCACCGAAGACGGCAAGCTGGCAATTCAGGTCGTCAAGGGCGGCGTCGATCCGCAAAGTCCACGTGCCGACCATCAGGTCGACGCATTGGCCGGTGCAACCCTGACCAGCAACGGGGTGAACAACCTGTTGCATTTCTGGTTGGGCGAAGACGGCTTCGGTCCATTTATCGCTAACCTGCGCGCTGGGGAGGCTTGATCATGTCGCAACCTACTATCAAGGAAGTCCTGTTTAATCCGGTCTTCAACAACAACCCCATCGGCC
>DPSI01000268.1:4366-4861 GCA_003527165.1 Pseudomonas sp. | reverse complement strand
CCCCATCGGCCTGCAGATTCTCGGGATCTGCTCGGCGCTGGCGGTTACCTCCAACCTCAAGACCGCGCTGGTGATGTCCGTCGCGCTGACACTGGTGGTGGCGTTCTCTAACCTGTTCATCTCGATGATCCGTAGCCAGATTCCTGGCTCGATCCGCATGATCGTGCAGATGGTAATCATCGCCTCACTGGTAATCGTGGTTGATCAGGTGCTCAAGGCCTATGCCTTCTCGCTGTCCAAACAGCTGTCGGTGTTCGTCGGTCTGATCATCACCAACTGCATCGTGATGGGGCGCGCGGAAGCGTTTGCCATGCAGAACCCGCCGATGCTGTCCTTCTTCGACGGTCTCGGTAACGGCCTCGGCTACAGCGCCATGCTGATCGCGCTCGGCATCATTCGCGAGCTGTTCGGTGCGGGCAAGCTGATGGGCTACACCATTCTTCCGGTCGTCAACGACGGCGGCTGGTACCTGCCCAACGGCATGATGCTGCTGCC
>DPSI01000268.1:0-4156 GCA_003527165.1 Pseudomonas sp. | reverse complement strand
CCTTCAAGATGGCGCCGCAAGTCTCGAACAAGGAGGCTTACTAATGGAGCATTACATCAGCCTGTTCGTCCGCGCCGTGTTCATCGAGAACATGGCCCTGGCGTTCTTTCTCGGCATGTGTACCTTCATCGCGATCTCGAAGAAGGTGGAAACAAAGATTGGCCTGGGCATCGCGGTAATCGTAGTGCAGACCATCACCGTGCCGGCCAACAACCTGATCTACACCTATCTGCTCAAGGCCGGTGCGCTGTCATGGGCCGGTTTGCCTGAAGTCGATCTGAGCTTCCTCGGACTGCTCAGCTACATCGGCGTGATCGCGGCCATCGTTCAGATTCTGGAGATGACCCTCGATAAGTACGTGCCCAGCCTCTACAACGCGCTGGGCGTGTTCCTCCCGCTGATCACGGTGAACTGCGCCATCATGGGCGGCACCCTGTTCATGGTCGAGCGTGATTACAACCTGGCGGAAAGTACTGTTTATGGCGTCGGCTCGGGTCTGTCCTGGGCGCTGGCCATCGCCTTGCTGGCCGGTATTCGCGAGAAGCTCAAATACAGCGATGTACCGGACGGCCTGCAGGGTCTGGGGATCACCTTCATCACCATCGGACTGATGTCGCTGGGCTTCATGTCTTTCTCTGGCGTACAGCTGTAAGGACGGGATGAACTGATGAGTTACGAAATTTTCCTCGCCATCGGCATGTTCACCGCCATCGTGCTCGCGCTGGTGGTGATCATCCTCGCGGCGCGCGCCAAACTGGTATCCAGTGGCGACGTGAGCATCGAGATCAACGGCGAACGCACCATTACCGTTCCGGCAGGCGGCAAACTGCTGCAAACCCTGGCCGCGAACAATATCTTCCTTTCGTCCGCTTGCGGCGGCGGCGGCACCTGCGCGCAGTGCAAGTGCATCGTCGAGAGCGGTGGCGGCGAGATGCTGCCTACCGAGGAGTCGCACTTCACGCGTCGCGAGGCGGGCGAAGGCTGGCGTCTGTCCTGTCAGACGCCGGTCAAGGCGGACATGAAGATCGAAGTGCCGGAAGAAGTATTCGGTGTGAAGAAGTGGGAGTGCACCGTACTGTCCAATCCGAACGTGGCGACCTTCATCAAGGAGTTGACCCTGAAGCTGCCGGAAGGCGAGAACGTCGACTTCCGTGCCGGTGGTTACGTCCAGCTGGAATGCCCGCCGCACGAGGTCCGCTACAAGGACTTCGACATTCAGGAGGAGTATCGCGGCGACTGGGACAAGTTCAATCAGTGGAAATATGTGTCGAAGGTCGACGAGACCGTGATCCGAGCCTATTCCATGGCGAACTACCCCGAGGAAGTCGGGCTGGTGAAGTTCAATATCCGTATTGCTTCGCCGCCGCCGGGCAAGGAAGACCTGCCACCAGGCAAGATGTCTTCCTGGGTGTTCAGTCTCAAGCCGGGCGACAAGGTTACCGTTTACGGTCCATTCGGTGAGTTTTTCGCCAAGGACACTGATGCGGAAATGGTCTTCATTGGTGGTGGTGCCGGCATGGCGCCTATGCGTTCGCATATCTTCGACCAGCTCAAGCGCCTGAAATCCAAGCGCAAGATGAGCTTCTGGTACGGCGCACGTTCCATGCGCGAGGCGTTCTACGTCGAGGAATACGATCAGCTGCAGGCCGAGAACGAGAACTTCGAGTGGCACCTGGCGCTGTCCGATCCGCAACCGGAAGACAACTGGGACGGCCCCACCGGGTTCATTCACAACGTGCTCTACGAGAACTATCTGAAGGACCATCCGGCACCGGAAGACTGCGAGTTCTACATGTGCGGCCCGCCGATGATGAACGCCTCGGTGATCAAGATGCTCACTGATCTCGGCGTCGAACCGGAGAATATCCTGCTCGACGACTTCGGCGGCTAGCATGGCCCACGCGTTTCTTCAGCCCGTCATCGTTGCCGCCCTGGCGGCAGCCCTGACGGGCTGTCTATTTCAGGACAAGGTGGAAAGCTTCGGCGGTCCAACCATGGGCAGCACCTACTCGGTGAAGTACGTCGCGGGTGGCGAGGCAGCGGACAAGGCGCAGCTCCAGCGCGACACCGAGTCGATACTGGCGGACGTTGATAAGCAACTGTCGACCTACCGCGCCGATTCGGATATCGAGACCTTCAACGCCTTGCCTGCTGGTGAATGCATGGCCATGCCGAGCGGCGTGCGCCAATTGGTCGTCGCAGGGCAACAGCTTTCGGACGAAAGCGAAGGTGCCCTGGATCTGACCATCGAACCGTTGCTCAACCTCTGGGGCTTTGGTCCGCAGGGGCGCGGCGAGCGGGTGCCATCGGCTGAGGAAATCGCCAGGGCTCGGCAGAACGTCGGTCAACATCATTTGCGGGTCGATGGCGAGCAACTTTGCAAGGACAGGGCCGTTCAGGTTGATTTCAACAGCATCGCGGCGGGCTACGCGGTGGATCAGGTGGCGGCAACGCTCGAGTCATCCGGCGTCAGCAGTTATCTGGTAGAGATCACCGGCGAACTCAAGGCTCGAGGCCGCAAGCCGGACGGGGCTCCCTGGCGCGTCGCTATCGAAGCACCGCGGGATAATGAACGGGTTGCTCAGCGGATCATCGAACTGGATGGTTTCGCCGTTTCAACCTCCGGTGACTACCGTAACTATTTCGAGCGTGACGGCAAACGGTATTCGCACACGCTCGATCCGCAAACCGGTGCCCCAATCGATCACCATTTGGCCGCAGTGACGGTTGTCGATCCCTCGACATTGCGGGCCGACGGGTTGTCTACTGTGCTCATGGTGCTGGGTCCCGAGCGGGGGCTGGCGTATGCGGCTGAGCGAAAAATTGCAGCGTTCTTCGTCGTTCGCGAAGGACAGGAATTCGTAAGCAGAAGCACCGAAGCCTTCGATGAGCTGTTCGGTGCGGGAGCAGAGTAATGACTTGGTTAATTGTCTTTCTCGTCATGCTGTTGGTCGTGTTCGGCATGTCCATTGGCGTGATTATGGGCCGCAAGCCCATCGCAGGATCGTGCGGGGGTATTGCCAGCCTTGGCATCGAGAAAGAATGCTCGATCTGCGGCGGGAGCCGCGAGAAATGCGAAGAAGTGAATGATCAGGCGAGTCAGAGCGCAAAAGCAGATCTCGCATACGACGCGACCAGACGCTGACAACTGGCACTGACTGAGCCGGTGATCTGCCACCGGTACCGGTGACATGCGTGAAGCGCCGAAGCCACTCGGGTTATCGCGCAACGATCGAAGCGACGGTGCGTCAGCAATCGCACACCTTGCTGGTCAACGAATTTTGTTAACAGCGGCAGGGCTTTTCTGCTGCGTGTTCAGGGGTGAATATGGCTGTCTACAATTACGATGTGGTGGTATTGGGCTCGGGCCCTGCCGGCGAAGGCGCGGCGATGAACGCGGTCAAGGCAGGGCGCAAGGTAGCCGTAGTCGACAGCAGGCCGCACGTCGGTGGCAATTCCACCCATCTGGGGACCATCCCTTCCAAGGCGCTGCGTCATTCGGTGCGGCAGATCATGCAGTACAACACGAATCCACTGTTCCGCCAGATTGGCGAGCCGCGCTGGTTTTCTTTTCCCGATGTGCTGAAGAGCGCCGAGAGCGTGATCGGCAAGCAGGTCACCTCGCGTACCAGCTACTACGCACGCAACCGTATCGACATTTTCTTCGGCACTGCGAGCTTCGCCGACGAACAGACGGTGGAAGTGGTCAGTGCCAACGGCATGGTTGAAACACTGGTGGCCAGCCAGTTCATCATCGCAACTGGCTCGCGCCCCTATCGCCCCTCCGATATCGACTTCTCGCACCCGCGCGTATACGACAGCGACACTATTCTCACTCTGAGCCATACGCCGCGCCGCTTGATTATCTACGGGGCCGGGGTGATCGGTTCGGAGTATGCGTCGATCTTCAGTGGCCTTGGCGTACTGGTCGACCTGATCGACAACCGCGACCAGTTGCTCAGCTTCCTCGACGACGAGATTTCCGACGCGCTCAGCTATCACCTGCGCAACAACAACGTACTGATTCGGCATAACGAAGAATACGAGCGCGTTGAAGGTGTCGACAACGGCGTTATCCTCCATCTCAAGTCGGGCAAGAAGATCAAGGCGGATGCTTTCCTCTGGTGTAACGGGCGGACCGGTAACACCGACAAGC
>DPSI01000091.1:1593-6757 GCA_003527165.1 Pseudomonas sp. | reverse complement strand
CACTGAAGCCCATGAACGCCAGTGACATCAATCCGGCCGTGACCATGCCGATGGCTGCGCCTTGGAACGACCTGGGTACGTCGGCAATGGCGATGCGCTCACGCATGGCGGCAAACAGCACCAGTACCAGCGAGAAGCCGAGGCCGGCGGCAAAGCCGTTCGCCGTGGCGGTTATGAAGGTGAACTCGGATTTGTTGGCATTGAGCAGCGCAACGCCGAGCACGATGCAGTTGGTGGTGATCAACGGCAGAAAGATCCCCAGCACGCGGTACAGCAGGGGGCTGGTCTTGTTCACGACCATTTCCGTGAACTGCACCACCACGGCGATCACCAAGATAAAGCTGATGGTGCGTAGAAACTCGAGGTCTAGCGGTTTCAACACGTACTGCTGAACGATGTAGCTGCACATCGCCGCCAGCGTCAGGACGAAAGTCGTGGCCAGCGAGAGACCGATAGCGGTTTCGATTTTCTTCGAAACGCCCATGAATGGGCACAGCCCGAGGAACTGCACCAGCACGAAGTTATTGACCAGGATGGCGCTAACCATGATCAAGGCGAGTTCGGTCATCGCGGGGTTCCTGAGATGCTCTGCATGAGCCGAGGCTAAAAGGCCGCTATTATCGGGAAGCGGCGGCGGCCATACAAGGCCGCGACGGCCCGTGGTGCCTGCTCACGCTGCGGCTCGGTGACACATATCGAAATGCACCGGCTGTCTGCGTATTAGTCGGCTGGCCAGTTGCTGTGGTCTGATATGGACAGGCCGTCGCCTTCCGTTGCCACGGCCGATGGAGGTGTTCAATGCGTATCCGACTCGTGGTCCTCCTGCTTGGCCTGGGATTGGCTCTGCAGGTCCAGGGCGATTCGAGAGGCAGCGTCTTCGTCTATCAGCCGAACGGCGGTAGCTATCGCGTCGACAGTCCCGCTCACCGGTACGATCCGCGTAGTCCTTATTCGAATCATCGTCAGTATCCGCAAAACCTGCCACCGCGCTATCAGGGGCAGCTCCCGCCTCAGTACTACGAGCGTCACCGGGGTGGTCAGCACCGCTGGAACGAGCATCGCCGCAACGAAGTGCGTCGGTTGCAGCAGCGCGATGGGCGTTGGCGATCAAACATCGATCGTCCGCAGCGCTGGCAACACAACGAGCCGCGTCGATCCGGTCGGCCTCCGCTGATTCGGGATCGTCATGACTACCGGGTGCAGGGGCAGCGGAACTTCAATAACCGCACCTACCAACGTTGACTGCGGCCATCAGGCCCGAGAGTGTCACGCTATTTGAGCCACCCTGAGCACTGCGACTGCGCGGAGCGGTCCCAGCCTCGCACCATTCGAGGGGAGTCAGCGGTTTCTCCAGCGCGGATCGCGCTTTTCAAGAAAGGCGTGGACGCCCTCTAGAGTGTCCTCGGCTTCGAACAGGTCGACGAAGGCTTCGCGTTCGGCGGCCGCGACGCTCACCGGGCCGCGGCTACGCATCGAGTCTATCAGCGGCTTGATCGTGCGCACCGCGACAGGGCTCTGACGTGCGACACGAGAGGCCAGCAACAACGCATGCCCACGCGCCTCACCGGGCGCCACCACCTGTTCCACCAGGCCGATGCGCAGCGCCGTATCCGCCGTTACGCGCTCGCCGCAGAGAATCATTCGCTTGGCCCAACCTTCGCCCACCAGCCAGGCAAGCGCCTGCGTGCCCCCGGCGCATGGCAACAGGCCGACCGACGCTTCCGGCAACCCTAGCTGTGCCTGTTGCTCGGCAATGCGGATATCGCAGGCCAGCGCACACTCCAGGCCGCCACCGAGCGCGAAGCCGTTGATGGCTGCTATCGATACGCCGCGGAACTCGCGCAGGGCCTCGAAGGCTTCGCCGAAGCGTTTCGCCATCTCCCGGGCACGGGTGCGGTCGCCGTCAGCAAAAAGCTTGAGATCGGCGCCAGCGCTGAAAAACTTTTCACCTTGGCCGCTGATGACCAGCGCATAGACCTCGTCGTCATGGTTCAAATGCTCGACGACTTGCTTGAGGCCGATCAATGACTCGCGGTCCCAGGTGTTTGCCGGTGGATGATTGATGACGATCAGAGCGGTATGCCCATGCTTTTCCACGGTCAGCTTGTGGGTCAGGTCGAAGATCCCAGGCTTGTAAGGTTCAACTGCGGTCGTGCTCATAATGATGGTCATCCTCGGCGGGATTGAATGCGTGCGGCTTGTCTGCATCAGACGCACGAATAGTCTGTGTGTTGCAAGGCAGTTGTCGTTGCAGAAGCGCTTGCCGTTACGCCAGGTCAGGGTGCGATTGCTTCCGGTGTCACCCGGAATCGTTCGGAGGGGGCGGGTGGGCCGCCCGGGCGAAAGGGAGGCTTACCAGCGGCAGGCCGCGCATTGACTCGCCGGAATCCTTTCCTTAGGGTTCAGCGCCTCGGCATACCAGGACAGCGCCATGAAGCAAGGTGATCGCGTCAAACTTGAAGGCAGCTGGAAGGCGGCCTTGCAGGACGAATTCGAACAGCCGTACATGCAGGAGCTGGGCGCGTTCCTGCGTCGCGAGAAGGCGGCCGGCAAAGTCATTTACCCGCCGGGCCCGTTGATTTTCAATGCCTTGAATTCGACCCCTCTGGACCAGGTCCGGGTGGTCATCTTGGGCCAGGACCCGTATCACGGCGCCGGGCAAGCACATGGCCTGTGTTTTTCGGTGCAGCCAGGAGTAGCGCCGCCGCCTTCATTACAGAACATCTTCAAGGAGCTCAAACGCGACCTGAATCTGGATATCCCGCGCCATGGCTACCTCCAGCACTGGGCGGACCAGGGCGTGCTGATGCTCAACACTTCGCTGACGGTGGAGCAGGGAATGGCCGGTTCCCACGCGAAAATGGGGTGGCAGCGTCTGACCGACAGAATTATCGAAGTGGTAAGCCAAAGGCGCTCAAGTGTGGTGTTCATGCTTTGGGGCGCGCATGCTCAAAGCAAGTCGAAGTTGATCGACCCAACCAGGCATCTGTTGCTTAAATCGGTCCATCCTTCGCCTCTGTCGGCTCATAGGGGATTTATCGGCAACGGCCATTTCAGTCGGGCGAATCACTTCCTCAGGCAGCAGGGGTTGGCGCCGATCGACTGGATGCTTCCGGCCGAAGTATAAGCCTGGCGCCGCGGTTGCGGCACCAGTGGTGAGCGGTTGGCCTTTACTGCTTGCTGCCGTGCTTGGAGGCCAGTTCCTGCGCATGCTGCAAATGCTGCTCCAATTCGGTCAGGGTCGATTCGGCATACTGCTTGAGCTCGGCATTTTCGCCACTCTCTACATATTCGCGATATAGCTCGATGGTCTGCTCGTGGGCCGTCACCTGGTTATTGGCATAAGCCTTGTCGAAATCCTCGCCATCACGCAATTTGAGGATCATGGCCTTGGCCTTGTCCATCAGCGTCGCTTCGTCGGAAATCTCCAAATCTTCATGCTGGCCGGCAAGCTCGGCGAGCTTCTGGTTCGACTTGGTGTGGTCGTCAATCATTTTCTGCGCGAAGGTTTTGACGTCCTCGGCGGTACCCTTGTCCAGTGCTAGCTTGGCGGTTTCGATCTCGGCCATGCCCTTCGCGGACGCTTCGTCGACGAAGTTTTCGCCCTCTGCAGCCAGTGCGAAGTTTGCCGCCACACCGAATAGCACTGCCGCGGTACCTGAAAAGAACGCTTTTGTCGTGCGGGTCATCGTTGTTCTCCTTCTCTACCTGACAAGCTAGTGAGACCGAGGCATGGCCGCGGACACCAGCGAGATGCGGCAAGAACGCCGTCTATTTTGTGACTGGGCCTGGAAGTAGCGGTTCCTTGCGCTCCGGCGAGCGGTCAGGCGAAAGGTCTAACAAGGGCGAGAAGCGGTTGCCGGACGGCACCCGCGAGGACTTATTGCAGCATGCTCATTGCAGCGTCCATCGCCGCGGACAGGTCTTCGTCTTCCTGCAACAAGGCGTTCGGATCGAGTCCCAGCTTGGCGAACGCTGGAATCTGGTTCCAGTCGAGCTGCGTAAAAGGATGAGAAGTGCCAATGTAGCTCTGTAGCGTCGCCACCTGAACGATGTCGACGTAATCCACCTTGTCGGAAGCGCGAGAGAAATTCAAATGCTGGCCTGGAACCATCGCGATCGGCTCAGGGAATTCCCAAGCACGCAGAATCTTCTCGCCGATGATCGGGTGGATCCGATCAATGACGTGGTTGAGGCTTATGGAGTCGCTGAGCAGGGCGTTGTGCTCTTCGGCATAGGTCAGGATAGGCAGGACGCCGATTTGATGAACCAGGCCCGCCAGCGTCGCCTGATCAGCCGGGAGGCGGGTGAAGTTACGGCACAGCACATGACTGATGGCGGCGACCTCGGTGCTCTTGTTCCAGACTTCACGCATCTTGCGGTCCACGACATCGGTGGTGGCCTGAAACATCTGTTCCATGGCCAGGCCGGTCGCCAGGTTCGACGTGTAGTTGATGCCGAGGCGGCTGATAGCCATCTGCAGATCGTTGATTTCCCTGTTGGTGCGCAGAAGAGGGCTGTTGACCACTTTGATGATGCGCGCGGTGAGGGCGGTGTCGTTGCCGATCACCTTGGCTAACATCGGAATGCTCACGTCCGGGTCTTCCGCTGCTTCACGGACTCGCAGTGCGACTTCTGGAAGCGTCGGCAGGACCAGTTCGTCGTTTTCGATCGCCTGCATCAGTTCCTGCTGGACCTTATCGGCAAGAGTGCTCATGTCGTTCCTTATGATGATTCTGTGTTGGCGTGGCTGGTGCGGGCTAGCGCTGGATTTCTCGGTCCGCGTCTAGCGTGTATGGCAGGTCGAGTAGTGTCAGCGGCAGGCCGTCCGGCGAGCCGAGGAAGATTCGGCCGTCGGCCGCGGCGTCTTCCTGCAGCACCGCGAGCAGCTCCAATCCGCCCTCTGCGCTTGCTGCCAGGGCCACCTCACCGACGCTTGACCCATGCACCGGGGAATACAGTTCAAGCCCCGGAGCCGGCACCTCGGCGTCGGCGCTTTGCGCGGCAAGGCGATGCAGGCGGCGCTTCAGTTTGCCGAGATACTGCATTCGCGCAACGATCTCCTGGCCGGTGTAGCAGCCCTTTTTGAAGCTGACGCCGCCTAGCGCCTGGAGATTGATCATCTGAGGAATGAACAACTCGCGGGTGCCGGCAACCACTTGGC
>DPSI01000091.1:0-1430 GCA_003527165.1 Pseudomonas sp. | reverse complement strand
ACAACCACTTGGCCAATGCCTGCGCGAATTTGCGCCAGCAGCCAGCGATCGATCGATGCTTCGGGAAGCTGGGCGGCGAGTCGCAGCCGCGTGGTTTCGGCTTCCGTCGCACGGGTCCAGAGCTCGGCGCGGCCATCGGAAAGGCGAACGGCGATCAATCCGTGCGCGGCGGCCATCTGGTCGGCTGCCTGGGGGAGGTCCAGGCCGAGGCTGACCAGGGCGCCATCTCCCGCGCTGAGGCCGAAGCGAACCCATTCAGCGCTTTCGTCGTGCAGTTTGGATTTCGAAAATGCCGCGAATTTGGTCAGGTCGACCAGTTGCGTCTGGACCAGCTCGCGATCCATTGCCAGCAGATAACCATCTCCTTCCGGCAGGATGCGGAAGCTTGACTGCATGCGCCCTTTGGGGGTGCAGCGTGCGCCGAGGCTGGAATGTTGAACGTCCAGGTAATTCAGGTTGCAGGTCAGTTGTCCCTGCAGGAACTTGCTTGCATCCGGGCCGCGTACGGCCAGGACGCCTTCGTGCGACAAGACGCAGAAAAAAGCAGTGTCGGTCATGACGGGTCGCCGTGAAGAAATCCGGACGGGCATCATAGCAGGACGTCAGAAGCTACAGTGTGTGTCAGCGCCACTCCGTGCTGGGCCGGTTAATGATGTGCCGTCCCGTTGCGCCAGTCGCTATAATGCCGGGCTTCAACTCAGGAGCATTTGCATGGTCGAACAATCCGAACTCAATCGCCTGTTCTGGCAGAGCCGCCGCGGCATGCTCGAACTGGACGTCCTGCTGGTGCCTTTCGTCAAGGAGGTCTACCCGCAGCTGAATGAAGAGGATCAGCGCCGCTACCGCAAACTGCTGAGCTGCGAGGATCAGGACATGTTTGGCTGGTTCATGGAGCGCGCCGAGCCGGACGATGAAGATCTGCGCTACATGGTTCGCATGATCCTCGATCGTGTCCAGCCCAAGTAATCAAACTTTCGAATGTCGCTGGCGGGCGTCTGGCCTGTTGCTGGCGCTTTACGTGACGGTGCTGTTGATGGCCGTCACTACCCTGCTGATATGGTCGATTCCTTTCTGGCTGCAGGTGCTCGGTTTGTTGCTGTGCCTGCTACATGCCGCCTGGGTCATGCCGTCGCGCATTTTGCTCTGCCGCGGCTCGTCCTGGGTCGGTCTGCGGCATGATCAGCAGGGTTGGTCGCTCTGGAGCCGGCGTGCCGGCTGGCAGCCCATTCAGCTGCGGCCAGACAGCCTTGCGTTGCCGCTGGTTGTGGTGCTGCGTTTCAAGGTGCCGGGCGACTGGTTCGCACGTGGCGTCTGCATTCCCCGCGGGGCGATGCCGCTCGACCAGCACCGGCGCCTGCGGCTCAGGCTGAAGTTCAGTCGGCGTAGGTGGGCGGAACCAGAATAGTGTCCTTCGCGTGCGCGAGCTGCTC
>DPSI01000017.1:8968-9564 GCA_003527165.1 Pseudomonas sp. | reverse complement strand
GGCGCAACTGCACCAGAACCGGGGCCGAGGCCGGACGCACCCCGCGCCACAGTTCGAAGGCCGCCGCGGCCTGTTCGACCAGCATGCCAAGGCCGTCACGGGTCGACGCGCCGAGGTCGGCGGCCCACTGGCAAAAGGGCGTCGGCGCCGCGCCATACATCATGTCGTAGCAGAACGTCGCGCCCGAGCGGATCAGCCGATCGCTGAGCGGCGGCAGCTCACCGCCGAGACTGGCCGAGGTGCCATTGACGATCACGTCGAATGGGCCTTGCAGCTGCTCGAAGGCGCTCGCGCTTATCGGCCCCAGCTCGGCGAACTCGCTTGCCAGCTGCTCGGCCTTGGCCAGCGTGCGGTTGGCAATGACCAGTGCCGTGGGGCGCTGCGCCAGCAACGGCTCGAGCACACCGCGCACCGCACCGCCGGCGCCCAGCAGCAGGACGCGTTTGCCATCCAGCGTCACACCGGCGTTATCCAGCAGGTCGCGCACCAGGCCGAGGCCATCGGTGTTGTCGCCCAACAGTGTGCCATCGTCGAGCTTCTTCAGCGTATTCACAGCCCCGGCGCGCCGGGCCCGCTCGGTCAGTTGATCAGCCAGA
>DPSI01000017.1:1024-8898 GCA_003527165.1 Pseudomonas sp. | reverse complement strand
TCGGTCAGTTGATCAGCCAGACGGCAGGCCTGCTCCTTGAACGGCACGGTGACGTTGGCGCCGAGCCCCTGCGCGAAGAAGGCACGGGCGAATCCGGGGAAATCGTCCAGTGGCGCCAGCAAGGGTTCGTAGCTGAGCGTCTGGCCAGTCTGCTCAGCGAACAGGTGGTGGATCTGGGGCGATTTGCTGTGGCCGATGGGGTTGCCGAAGACGCCGTAGCGGTCCATGGGATTCCTTAGCTGGAAGCTTAAAGCCGGAAGCTTGAAGCTTTTTTCTTCCAGCTTCCAGCCTTAGGCTTCAGGCTCCAGCCAGTCGCGATCTTTTAAGAAGTACTCAGTCAAGCGCGCTTCCGGCGTGCCGGGCTCGGGGTGCTTGTCGTAGCCCCAGCGCACCAGCGGCGGCAACGACATGAGGATGGATTCGGTGCGCCCACCCGATTGCAGGCCGAACAAGGTCCCGCGGTCGTAGACCAGGTTGTATTCCACGTAGCGACCACGACGCAGCTCCTGGAACGCCCGCTCGCGCTCACCGAAGGGCATCGCTTTGCGGCGCTGGACGATGGGCAGGTAGGCTTCGAGGTAGGCATCGCCCACCGCACGCATGAAGGCGAAGCTGGTGTCGAAATCCCAGTCGTTCAGGTCGTCGAAGAACAGCCCGCCCACGCCGCGCGGCTCGTTGCGGTGCTTGATGTGGAAGTAGCGATCGCACCACTCCTTGTAGCGCGGATAGACATCGGCGCCGAAGGGCGCGCAAGCATCGCGGGCCACGCGGTGCCAGTGCACGCAGTCGTCTTCGTTGCCGTAGTAGGGCGTCAGGTCGAAGCCGCCGCCGAACCACCAGACCGGCTCTTCGCCTTCCTTTTCGGCAATGAAGAACCGCACGTTGGCGTGTGACGTCGGCACGTAAGGGTTTTCCGGATGGATCACCAGCGACACGCCGAGCGCCTCGAAGCCGCGGCCGGCCAGTTCCGGACGGTGCGCGCTGGCCGAGGGGGGCAGGCCGCTGCCGTGGACATGGGAAAAATTGACGCCGCCCTTTTCGATCAACGCACCGTTTTCGATGACCCGGGTCCGGCCACCGCCGCCCGCCGGACGGGTCCAGGCATCTTCGACGAAGCGGGCGCCGCCGTCTTCGGCTTCAAGGGCGGCGCAGATACGGTCCTGCAGGTCGAGCAGGTAGGCTTTGACGGCTTCGGTACGCTCGTTCACGAAATCACCTTGGCAAGTAACGGCACAGACCCGCCGGCAGCAACCGGACCGGCAGTGCTTCAGCGGAAGGGCCGGCAAGCATATCACCCAGCCGATTGACGAATGCGCGCGGGAAGCGTTGGATAGGCTCCTTTGCATTTTGCCCAGGAGTCGATATGTCGCAGCGCATACAGTTCAGCCAGCACGGTGGTCCCGAAGTTCTCGAACAGGTAGACGCGCCCGTCACAGCGCCCGGAGCCGGGGAAATTCGGGTACGCAACCATGCGATCGGCCTGAATTTCATCGATACCTATTTCCGCAGCGGGCTCTACGTGCCGCCGAGCCTACCGTCCGGCCTGGGCGCCGAAGGCGCTGGCGAAATCGAGGCGGTCGGCGAGGGCGTGACACAGTTCCAGGTCGGCGACCGCGTCGCCTATGGCACAGGCCCGCTAGGCGCCTATGGAGAGCACCACACGCTACCGGCACGGCACCTGGTGAAGCTGCCGGACGCCATCAGCTACGAGCAGGCCGCCGCCGTCATGCTCAAAGGCCTGACCACGCAATATCTGCTGTGCCAGACCCACGCATTGCAGGCGGGCGAGACCGTGTTGTTCCATGCCGCAGCCGGTGGCGTCGGTTCGATCGCCTGCCAGTGGGCCAAGGCCATCGGCGCCAACCTGATCGGCGTGGTCGGTTCCGCGGAGAAAGCCGAGCGGGCCAGGGCGCTGGGTGCCTGGGCCACCATCGACCGCACTCAGGAAGATGTCGCCCAACGGGTGCTGGAACTCACCGATGGCAAAAAATGCCCGGTGGTCTACGACTCGGTGGGCAAAAGCAGCTGGGAAATTTCGCTCGATTGCGTCGCGCCACGCGGGCTGCTGGTCAGCTTCGGCAATGCTTCCGGCGCAGTGACTGGAGTCAATCTCGGCGTACTGGCGCAGAAGGGCTCGCTTTTCGTCACCCGCCCCACCCTGGCCGGCTACGCGGACACCGCGCCACGCTTGCAGGCGATGGCGGCCGAGCTGTTCGAGATGATCGCCAGCGGCAAGATCAAGGTCGAGATCGGCCAGCGCTTCGCACTCGGAGAAGCAGCCGAAGCCCAGCGCTTGCTGGCTGAAGGACGTACCACGGGGTCGACGATTCTGGTGCCGTAAAGCCGTAGTCTGTAGGGCCGAATTCATTCGGCCGCGGATGTGAAGGCCGAACAAGTTCGGCCCTATGGCTCTGCCGAATCCCTAACTCGCCCGTATGACATCTCCGCTACGCACATCCCGGATGGTGCTGGGATTGCGTCGTCCTCCCAGGCGGCCACCGAGCACCGCGTCGAGCTGGCGGGGGAAATATTGCTCGACGCGCAGGCGTGTACGGGCCGATGGGCGGCCGGCGGGATTGGCCGAGGTGGACACTAGCGGGCCAGTCAGTTCGCACAGCCTGGCCACCAGCGGGTGATCGGTGACGCGCAGGGCCACGCTGTCATGCGTGCCGGTGATCCATTCCGGCAGACGGTCGCGGTGCGGCACCAACCAGGTATTGGGTCCCGGCCAGCTGCCAACTAACCGATCCAGCCAGCGCTCGGGCAGATCCTCCAGCAGGAAATCGAACTGCTCGACGCAGTCGGCCACCAGGATCAGTCCTTTTGCCACGGGGCGCTCCTTCAGGGCCAGTAACCGATGCACTGCATCGCTGTCCCAGGGATCGCAGCCCAGCCCCCAAACCGCTTCGGTCGGATAGGCGATGACCCCGCCGTTTCTGACCACCCGGGCCGCCTGCTGCACGCGCCAGTTACCGACCATTACTACCTCCGCTGACTGTTCGGCGCAGTGTACCCAAGCGCATGCGGTCGCACAGCTGCAGTCAACCGGCTCGCGCGATCCATACGCCGTTTTCGCACGCAACCAGCCCCTCGATTTCCAGCTCGGTCAATTCCGCCAGTATCTGCGCCAACGGTTGCGCCAGCGCACCGGCAAGGGTCTCGCTGGTCATCGGCGCGGCGTGCAATTGGTCGAGCAGCGGATGCGCCGGCTGTCCTGGTTGCGGCTGGCCGACAGCGGTCGTCTGCTTCCAGCCCTGAAGTGCCTGAAGAATGTCGTCGACGCTTTCCACCAGCGCCGCACCCTGGCGGATCAGCTGATGGCAGCCGCGTGCGCCGGGATGATGAATCGAACCGGGTATGGCGTAGACCTCGCGGCCCTGTTCGGCGGCAAGCCGGGCGGTGATCAGCGAACCGCTCGAGGGGCTGGCCTCGACCACCAGCACGCCAAGCGAAAGTCCGCTGATGATGCGGTTACGCCGCGGAAAATTGGACGCCTGCGGCGGACAGTCCAGCGGCAGTTCGGAAACCAGCGCACCGCCGCCCTCGACGATGCGCCCGGCAAGGCCGATGTGACGTCGCGGGTAGAGCTGCTGCAGACCGGTGCCTAGCACGGCGATGGTTCGCCCACCCACGTCCAGCGCAGCCTGGTGTGCCGCGCCATCGATACCGAGGGCCAGACCGCTGGTGATCACGAAGCCGCCGCCGGCGAGGCTCCGCGCGAACGCCCTGGCGTTGTCCAACCCGGGACCTGAGGCCCGACGGCTACCGACCATGGCCAGCTGTGGCCGCTCCAGCAGGTTCGGGTCACCGTCTACGAACAACAGCGGCGGTGCGTCCGGCAGTTCCGCCAGCAGCGCTGGGTACCCGGGGTCGTCCCACATCAGCAGCTGATGGCCTGGCCGCTCCAGCCAGCTCAGTGCCAGGGCGGCTCGCTCGCGTATCGCCGGGCTACGCCTGGGTTCGGCACAACCGGCCGGCAGCCCCAGCGCACGCCAGGCGGCCGCCGGCGCGCTGAGCGCGGAAGACGCATCGGGGAAGGCACTGAGCAGCTTGTGCAGACGCCGCGGACCGAGCTCCGGCAGCAGATGCAGGCGTAGACGGGCTTCCAGTTCGGCAGGGGAAATCGCAGGCATGGGTGAGCATCCTTGTCTCGTCGCACCGCATCCGTGCGGTGGCAATCAGCAGAAAAAAGCCCCGCATCGGCGGGGCTCGGGGAACATCAGGGGTTGCGGACCTTATCCATCACGGCCAGCGAGCGGGTCGCCTGTAGCACCAGGCCGTAGCTGAGCTTGTCGTAGGTACGGAAGACCATCAACAGTCCCGAACGCTCGTCGGGAATCTTGACGTTTTCGCCGGTAACCCGGTCGCGTACGGTTTCGCCAGTCTTGTATACCGCCAGCACGTTGCCGATCTTAAGCCCGTCACGCGCGCCCTTGTTCAAGGTCACCACGTCGAACTGGCCAATCTGGGTGACACCGCGTGGTACGTCGAGAATGACGCCCTTGATTTCGCCTTCCGGCTCGCTCGGCATGCAGGTCGAGTTCACCGCACGCTCTTCGCTAGGGAACATGCGATCACCGATCCGCGCCTCCTGGGTGACCCGAGTGAGCATCATGGTGGCGATGTCGCCTTCCATGTCGAGGAGCTCGGCGGTCCCCACGTCGTCGGCGTTGATGCCCAGAAACTCCTGGGTTTCCGGATCCACATAGGTCTTGCCCTGACGGAAAATACCGTAAACGCCGATGCCGTCCTGGAATTCGCCACGTCCATAGATGCGGTCGCCAGAGCCGCTGATCACGCGCTCGGCGTTGCCCGCGACGATATAGGGCGCGGCCTCGAATTCAGCCGCACTGTCGACGATGCGGTTGCTCAGCAAGAAGCTGTTGATGGCTTCCAGCGGGATGGTGCTGATGGCCTCGGCCATGGGCGTGGTACGAACGGTAGGCGATAGCTTGATGGTCCCGCGCGACGCGCCGCGGTTGAGCATGACGCGCGGCTGGCCGTCGATATAGACCAGGCTCAGATTGTCGCCGGGATAGATCAGGTGCGGGTTTTCCACCTGGGGATTGGCATGCCAGAGCTCCGGCCATTTCCAGGGTTCGCTGAGGAAGCGACCGGAAATGTCCCATAGCGTGTCACCTTTCACTACGGTGTACTGCTCCGGATGGTTATCCTTGAGCTGTACAGCGGCTTGCGCCATACCGCCAACCGCCATCAGCAGCAGGGCGAGTAGTGATTTCCTCATGTGGTGAATCCCTTTATGATGTGCTTTCACGTAAAGCGCCCTAGCGCCGCAGAAACCCTTGTGGAAAGCGGCGTTAAGCCGTTTACAAGCTGCTCGGCATCTTAGCAGCGGCTTTTGACTTTATTCCATAAGTGCATCACAAACGCATATGGCAATCCTGAACATCCTAGAATTTCCCGATCCACGCCTGCGCACCATCGCCAAACCGGTGGACGTGGTCGACGATGGCATTCGTCAGCTGATCGACGACATGTTCGAGACCATGTACGACGCACCGGGCATCGGCCTGGCCGCGACGCAGGTCAATGTGCATAAGCGCGTGGTGGTGATGGACCTGTCCGAGGACAAGTCCGAACCGCGGGTTTTCATCAACCCCGAGTTCGAATTCCTGACCGACGAGATGGAGCAGTACCAGGAAGGTTGCCTGTCGGTTCCAGGCTTCTACGAGAACGTCGACCGACCGCAAAAGGTCAAGGTCAAGGCGCTGGATCGCGACGGCCAGGCCTTTGAGCTGATTGCCGAAGGCCTGCTCGCGGTGTGCATCCAGCACGAGTGCGATCACCTCAATGGCAAGCTGTTCGTCGACTACCTGTCCAATCTCAAGCGCGACCGGATCAAGAAGAAGCTGGAAAAGCTTCACCGTCAGCAGGCTTGATCTCCGACCCCAAAGGCTTGCAGCAGCAAGCCTTTTTTATTGACGAGTCCTTTTCATGCGCATCGTTTTCGCCGGCACCCCGGAATTCGCCGCTCAGCATCTGCAAGCCCTGCTCGACGCCAATCGTCAAGTGGTCGCGGTCTACACCCAGCCGGATCGCCCTGCGGGCCGCGGCCAGAAGCTGATGCCCAGCCCGGTCAAGCAGCTCGCGTTGCAGCATCACATTCCGGTTTACCAGCCACAGACGCTGCGCGATCCCGCCGCCCAAGCGGAATTGGCTGAGTTGCAGGCCGACTTGATGGTGGTGGTCGCCTACGGATTAATTCTGCCGCAGGCCGTGCTCGACCTGCCGCGCCTGGGCTGCATCAACAGCCATGCTTCGTTGCTACCACGTTGGCGCGGTGCGGCGCCGATTCAGCGCGCCGTCGAAGCCGGCGATGCCGAATCCGGGGTAACGGTGATGCAGATGGAAGCCGGCCTGGATACCGGACCGATGCTGCTCAAAGCCAGCACGCCGATTGCAGCCGATGATACCGGCGGCAGTCTTCACGACCGTCTTGCCGAGCTCGGCTCGCGCGCCGTGGTCGAAGCGGTCGCGGCGCTGGAAGCCGGTACGCTCAGCGGCGAGGTGCAGGACGACGAGTTGGCGACCTATGCGCACAAGCTGAACAAGGACGAAGCGCGTCTCGACTGGAGCCGCCCGGCTGTCGAACTGGAACGTCTGGTGCGTGCCTTCCATCCCTGGCCGATCTGCCATAGCAGCCTGGACGACGCCGCTGTGAAGATTCACGCCGCTCGCCTGGCTTCAGGACAGGGCGCGCCCGGGCAAATCCTCGATGCGGGCAAAGACGGCCTGCAGGTGGCGTGCGGCGAAGGCTCGCTGCTGCTCACGCGGCTACAACTGCCTAACGGCAAGCCGCTGAATTTTACCGATCTGTACAACAGCCGGCGTGAGCAATTCGCCCCAGGCAAGGTGTTCGAATAATGTCGATGAATCCACGTCTGGCCGCAGCGCGCGCGTTGAGCGTGGTGCTGTCCGGCAAAGCCTCGCTGAACAGCAGCCTGCCCGAGGTTCTGAGCAAGGTCGACGCCCGTGATCGCGGCCTGACCCAGGAACTGGCGTTCGGTACCGCCCGTTGGCAGCCACGCCTGGCCGGCCTCGCCGAACGGCTGCTGCAGAAACCGTTCAAGGCCGCGGACCGCGACGTGGAAGCACTGTTGCTGGTCGGTCTGTATCAGCTATTCCACACCCGTATCCCGCCCCATGCTGCCATTGGCGAAACCGTCGGCTGCGTGCAAAAGCTGAAAAAGCCCTGGGCCAAGGGCCTGCTCAATGCCGTGCTGCGCAACGCCCAGCGTGACGGCGAGGCATTGTTCGCCGAGCTCGAGCGCGATCCGGTGGTTCGCTTCGCCCACCCGCGCTGGTTGCAGAAATCGCTGAAGGCGCATTGGCCGGAGCAATGGGAGGCGATCTGCACCGCCAACAACCTGCATCCGCCAATGGTGCTGCGGGTCAATCATCGGCAGGTCGAGCGCGACGCCTATCTCGCCGAACTGCAGGCCGCCGGCATCGAGGCCTTCGTCTGCAGCCACAGCGGGGATGGCATTCGCCTGGCCGCGGCCTGCGATGTCAGCCAGCTGCCGGGTTTTGCCGAAGGTCGCGTCAGCGTTCAGGACGAAGCGGCGCAACTCGCCGCCGGCCTGCTCGACCTCGCGGCGGACCAGCGTGTGCTGGACGCCTGCTGCGCGCCAGGCGGCAAGACCTGTCACATCCTCGAGCGCGAGCCGGCACTGGCGGAGGTCATCGCGCTGGATCTCGAGCCGAAACGGCTACAGCGTGTGCAGGAAAACCTCGCTCGTCTACAGCTGCAGGCCAGACTGGTCACCGCCGATGCCCGTGCGACCGAGGTCTGGTGGGACGGCCAGCCGTTCCAGCGTATTCTTCTCGACGCCCCCTGTTCGGCGACAGGTGTT
>DPSI01000017.1:0-1009 GCA_003527165.1 Pseudomonas sp. | reverse complement strand
ATCCGCCGCCATCCAGATATCAAGCTGGCCCGCCAAGCCGATGACATCGCGCCACTGGCGACCCTACAAGGCGAAATGCTCGATGCGCTATGGCCAACGCTGGCCGTCGGGGGAGTGTTGCTGTACGCCACCTGCTCGGTGTTGCCAACCGAAAATCGCGACGTGATCGAAGCCTTCCTGACCCGCACGCCTGGTGCTCGTGAATTGGACTTACCAAAGGGTTTCGGCGTTGAACAGACACATGGACGCCAGTTGCTGCCTCAGGAAAATGGCCACGATGGCTTCTACTACGCCAAATTGATAAAAATCGCGGCCAACCCAACGGCCGGCATCGCAGCGAATCAAGGCCGTGACAGTCATTAGCCGCCTTTCAGGAGCGATCGATTGAAGATCATCATTCTCGGCGCAGGTCAGGTGGGCGGCACGCTTGCAGAGAACCTCGCCAGCGAAGCCAACGACATCACGGTGGTCGATACCGACGCTGATCGCCTGCGCGACCTGGGCGATCGCCTGGACATCCGCACCGTGGTCGGCCGTGGCTCATTCCCGACGGTGCTGCGCCAAGCCGGCGCGGACGATGCCGACATGCTGGTGGCGGTGACCAACAGCGACGAGACCAACATGGTCGCCTGCCAGGTCGCCTACACCTTGTTCCGCACCCCGACGAAGATCGCCCGGGTGCGCGAGTCGGTGTACCTGACCCGTTCCGGGCTGTTCAGCAACGAGGCGATCCCGGTCGACGTACTGATCAGCCCCGAGCAGGTCGTGACCAATTACATCAAGCGCCTGATCGAGCATCCCGGCTCGCTGCAGGTGATCGACTTCGCCGAGGGCAAGGCTCAGTTGGTAGCGGTGCGGGCCTACTACGGCGGACCACTGGTGGGTCAGGAGCTGCGCCAGTTACGCAAGCACATGCCCAACGTCGATACCCGCGTGGCGGCGATCTTCCGTCGCAATCAGGCCATCCTGCCCCAGGGCGATACGGTCATCGAAGCGGACGACGAAGTGT
>DPSI01000179.1 GCA_003527165.1 Pseudomonas sp. | reverse complement strand
CAGTTCGGCGACGTTCAGGCGATACAGCAGATCTTCGCGAAAGCGCCCGCCACGCACCTCTTCAAGCAGGTCCGGCTTGGCCGCGCTGATCACCCTAAGATCGACCTCGATGCTGCGGTTCGACCCCAGGCGCTCCAGGGTTTTCTCCTGCAGCACGCGCAGCAGCTTGACCTGCTGGGCCAGCGGCATGCTCTCGATCTCGTCGAGGAACAGCGTGCCGCCATGGGCATGCTCGATACGGCCGATGCGCTTGCCCTGGGCGCCCGTGAAGGCGCCGCTTTCGTGACCGAACAGCTCGCTCTCGAAGATCGTTTCCGGGATGGCGGCGCAGTTCAGCGCGACGAAGGGGTTGCGGGCTCGCGGGCTGAAATCGTGCAGGCAGCGCGCCACCTGTTCCTTGCCGCTGCCAGTGTCGCCGCGGATCAGCACATTGACGTCGGTGCCGGCCAGCTCCAACACTTGGCGCCGGAGATGCTCCATGGTCCGCGAGACGCCCAGCAGCATCGATTCGATGCGTCCCTTGCGGGTGAACTGCTCACGCAGCTGACGGTTTTCGCAAACCAGCCGCCGTTTGTCCTGGGCGCGGCGCACGCTGTCGAGCAGGCGTTCGGGGGTGAAGGGCTTCTCGATGAAGTCGTAGGCGCCCTGACGCAGCGCCTGCACCGCCATCGGCACATCGCCATGGCCGGTGACCATGATCACCGGCAGCTCCGGGTCCAGCGCCACTAGCCGCTCCAGCAGGCCGAGGCCATCCAGGTCGGGCATGCGCACGTCACTGATCAGCACGCCGGGGAAGTCCCGGTTGATCAATGCCAGCGCCTGCTGGGCGCTGGCGCAGGTGCGTACGCTATAGCCGGAGAGCTCCAGCCATTGCTGTACTGCCTGGCGGATCGCCGCTTCGTCGTCGATGAAGATGACCTGACCGCTCATGTCCACTCCTTCTGCCTGCTATCAGTCTACTCGGCAACGTCCTGTTCGGCTGCCGGCAGATGCAGCACGAACACCGCGCCGAGCGCATCGTTGTGCACCTCCAAAACGCCGCCGAGATCGCGCACGATGCCGTAGGACACTGCCAGCCCCAGGCCCAGGCCCTGGCCGACCGGTTTTGTAGTGAAGAACGGTTCGAAGACCTGGTCCAGATGCTCGCTGGCAATGCCGCCGCCGCTGTCGGCGACGCTCAGTGTCCAGCCATGGCGGTCACGATGACAGTCGATGCGCAGTTGGCGGACGTCAGTGCCCTGCATGGCGTCGAGGGCATTGGTCAGCAGATTGATCAGTACCTGTTCCAGGCGGATGGCGTCACCGCTGACCCAGGCATCGGCCGGAACCTGACGCAGCACTTCGACACCATCGCTGCGGATCCGCGGGCTGAGCAGCTGAAGTGCCTGGTCCAGCACCTCGGCCAGGCTCAGCCGTTGGCGCAGACCCGCGGGGCTCTTGCGGGCGAAGGTCTTCAGGTGGCCGGTCAGCGCCGCCATACGCTCGAGCAGGCGCTCGACCTGGCCGATGCCTTCACGCACTTCCTCGGTGCGGCCGTTGTCCAGCAGCAGTCGCTGGCTGGCCAGCTGCATGCGCAGGGCGGTCAGCGGCTGGTTGATCTCGTGGGCAAGGGCGGCCGACATCTGTCCCAGCGCCGCCATGCGCGCGGCATGCACCAACTCATCCTGGGCGGTGTGCAGCTCGCGGGTGCGGGCCTCGACCAGGCGCTCCAGCTCGCTGCGGTTGCGCTGCTCGGCGCGGCGAGTCTTGCGCCGTTGCGCCAGATAGAGCAGCAGAAACGCCAGGGTCATCCACACGCCAGCGGCGGCCAGACGGTAGCTGCGCACGTTGGCGGCAATCAGTTGGGGTTCCTGCAACAGATGCAGCGTCCAGTCTTCTTCGGGCAGTTGCAGGCGCTGCCAGAGGTAATTGCGACGACCGTCCGGGCCATCCACTTGGCGCCGTTCGCTGTCTTCGGCGATGCGCTGCAGGTTGTGGTTCGGCAAGGATTGCAGATTCTGCTCGGCGTAGCGGCGCGCGGCGACCAGCTGATCACGGACCTCGTCGCTGAGCGGGCGAAGGTAGCGGAAGCGCCAGGCGGGGCGGTTGGTGAGAATGACGATATCCAGCGAATCGGCAATCAACAGAATGCCCGACTGCCCGACCCAGTCGCGTTGCATGTCCTCCAGTTCTAGCTTGACCACCAGCACGCCGATCACGTCTCCGGCGCTGTTTTTAACCGAGCTGGACAGGAAATAACCGGGAATGCCGGTGGTCACGCCGACGGCGAAGTAGCGCCCGGAGTCGTTTTTCAGCGCATCGAGGAAATACGGGCGGAAGGCGTAGTTGTTGCCGACGAAGCTGGTCCAGTCGCGCCAGTTGCTCGCCGCCAGGGTTTCACCGTTGCGGTCGAGCAGATAGAGGACGGATGAACCTGCCGCCTGATTCTGCTGCTCCAGCCGGTGGTTCAGCTGTTCGCGCAGTGCCTGATCGTCGGGGTTGCTCAGCAGTGCCTGGATGTCGCTGTCCAGCGCCAGCAAGGCCGGCACCGAGCGAAAGCGTTGGACCTGGGTATGGATCGCCTGGGCGTACAGTTCAAGCTGCCCACGCGCTTCCTGGCTGCGCTCGGCCCAGGCGCGTTGCTCGGCGATGCGCCCGGCCCAGTACATGCTCAGCAGCAGCCCAACGAGAATCAGCAGGACGATGAGCGCGACGCGCAGGCGGCTGGAAAAGGTAGGCATGGCGGGCTCGCTGTGAGGATCTTGCATGGTAAGCCAAAGTGCGTGAACGGTGGTTTCCCGTCGGCTACCGGCAGGCGCAGGCGCGGGTCGCGGTGGCGGGTTGGTTTCGGTATCCTTGCCAGCCCTGTCGGCGCGCTCTCGCCGCTAAAGCTCGCAAAAGAATGAATGATTGCTTCCGTGACCTGGCTGCCTAGTCCGCCATAGCGTAACGCCCCCTCGCCTGATTGCGACCGCCTGTCATGGGCGCGGTCCTGTTCTGCCGTGCGCCGCGCCTCATGCGCGAGGATGCACCCATACTCAAACGTGAAAACTGGTCTCGTTACAGCCTGCTTACCGCATTCCGGTCTGGCGGCGGTGCCTTTGCTCTGGATATCCCGATGCTCCAATCGATCAAACAAAACTGGTTCTGCAACATTCGTGGCGACGTGCTCGCCGGGCTTGTCGTCGCCCTCGCGCTGATTCCGGAAGCGATCGCCTTCTCGATCATCGCTGGGGTCGATCCGCGGGTCGGCCTCTACGCATCCTTCTGCATCGCCGTGGTGATCGCCTTCGTCGGTGGCCGTCCGGGCATGATCTCGGCGGCCACCGGTGCCATGGCGTTGCTGATGGTGACCCTGGTGCGCGAGCACGGCCTGCAGTATCTGCTGGCCGCGAGCCTGCTCTGCGGCCTGCTACAGATCGGCGCCGGCTATCTGCGCCTCGGCTCGTTGATGCGCTTCGTCTCGCGCTCGGTGGTGACCGGCTTCGTCAACGCGCTGGCGATTCTGATTTTCATGGCGCAGCTACCGGAGCTGACCAACGTCACCTGGCAGGTCTACGCGATGACCGCCGCAGGCCTGGGCATCATCTACCTGTTTCCCTATGTGCCGAAGATCGGAAAGGTGATTCCCTCGCCGCTGGTATGCATCCTGTCCCTGACCGTGGTGGCCATCTATCTGGGGCTGGATATCCGCACCGTCGGCGACATGGGCGACCTGCCCGACACGCTGCCGGTCTTCCTCTGGCCGGAAGTGCCGCTGACCTTCGAGACCCTGGCGATCATCTTTCCGTACTCCGCCGCGCTGGCGGTGGTGGGCCTGTTGGAGTCGCTGATGACCGCCACCATCGTCGATGACCTGACCGACACCGGCAGCGACAAGAACCGCGAGTGCAAGGGCCAGGGTGTCGCCAATATCGTCTCCAGCCTGTTCGGAGGCATGGCCGGCTGCGCCATGATCGGGCAATCGGTGATCAACGTAAAATCCGGCGGGCGCACGCGCCTGTCGACGCTGATCGCCGGCTCGGTGCTGTTGCTGATGGTGGTGTTCCTCAGCGACTGGGTCGCGCAAATCCCGATGGCGGCGCTGGTGGCGGTGATGATCATGGTCTCTATCGGCACCTTCAGCTGGGATTCGCTGCGTAACCTGCGGCGCTACCCGCTATCGACCAATATCGTCATGGTGGTGACCGTGGTGGTGGTGGTCTTCACCCACAACCTGGCGTTTGGCGTGTTGGCTGGCGTGCTGCTGGCGGCGCTGTTCTTCGCCAACAAGGTCGGGCATTACCTGCATATCGGCTCGGAGCTGGATGGCGAAGGCGATCAGCGCACCTACCGGGTGGTGGGACAGGTGTTCTTCAGCTCTTCGGACAAGTTCACCGCCGCCTTCGACTTCAAGGAAGCCATCGCCAGTATTACCATCGACCTCAGCCAGGCACATTTCTGGGACATCACCGCGGTGTCCGCGCTGGACAAGGTAGTGCTCAAGTTCCGGCGTGAGGGCACCGAGGTCGAAGTGCTGGGTCTGAATCAAGCCAGCGCGACCATCGTCGACCGCTTCGGTGTGCACGATAAGCCGGACGCCACCGACACGCTCATGGGGCACTGATCAGGAGAACGACAATGAACCAAGTAATGGCTTGCATCGACGGTTCCCCTTCGGCCGCCGCCGTCTGTGACTGTGCGGCTTGGGCCAGCCTGCAGCTGGATGCGCCGCTGATCCTGCTGCATGTGCTTGATCAGCAGCAGTACCCGGCAGCCGGCAATCTCAGCGGCATCATCGGTCTGGGCAGTCGCGAATACCTGCTGGAAGAGCTCGCAGCGCTGGATGAAAAGCGCAGCAAGCTGGCGCTTGAAGAGGGCCGGATGATGCTCGATGCGGCGAAGCAGCGGGCGATCACCGCTGGCGTGGCGCAGCCGGAGGTGCGTCAGCGCCATGGTGATCTGGTGGAAAGCCTGCGTGACCTGGAATCCGATACCCGCCTGGTGGTGATCGGCAAGCAGGGCGAGGACAGCGGTAACGACCTTCAGCTCATCGGTAGCCAGCTGGAAAGCGTGATTCGCACCCTGCATCGACCGATCCTGGTCACCTCGGCCCGTTTCAGCGCGCCGACCCGCATCATGCTGGCCTTCGACGGCAGCGCCACCACGCGCAAGGGCGTCGAGATGCTGGCCTCCAGCCCGCTGTTCAAGGGCATACCGATTCACCTGGTGATGGTGGGTGCCGACACCGGCGATAACCGCGCCCTGCTCGGGTCAGCAGGCGAGACGCTGACCGCCGCCGGTTTCGAGGTGCATACCGCGATTCGTGCCGGGGAAGTCGAACCGACCCTGCACGCCTACCAGGCCGAGCAAGGTATCGACTTGTTGGTGATGGGTGCCTACGGGCACTCGCGGATTCGCCAGTTCCTGGTTGGCAGCACCACCACCAGCATGATCCGCTCGGCCACCACGCCATTGTTGTTGCTGCGCTGAGGGTAGCTAGACCGCGGGCAAAGCAAGAGCTTCGCCCCGACGGCGGGCCTCCCACCTCAGCTTTTGCACCTTATGCGGAGCCTGTGAAGGCGCGACCCGCGGCGGGTTAGATCTAGCCAGCTGGACTAACTGTAGATATCGGCCCGGGACCACGGCAGCTCATGAGAGCCATCCGGCAGTGGCTTGCTCGCCAGGATCTGGTGCAGATTGATCCAGTTGCGGCGGAAGCCGTAGGCACAGCCGGCCAGATACACTCGCCAGATTCGTAGTGCCCGCTCCGGCACCATCTGCTGGGCTTCGGCCAGGTTCGCCTCCAGGCGTTCGCTCCAGAACTGCAGCGTGCGTGCGTAATGCAGGCGCAGGCTTTCCACATCGACGATTTCCAGCCCCGACTCGCTGATGCAGGCGCTGATCTTCACCAGGTGTGGCAGCTCGCCGTGGGGGAAGACGTAGCGGTCGATGAACTCGCCTGCGCCATGAGCCACAGGCCGGCCATCGATATGCCGCGAGGTGATGCCGTGGTTGAGCACTAGCCCGCCGGGACGCACCACATCAAACAATTGCCGGCAGTACAGGGGCATGTTGGCGTGCCCGACATGTTCGAACATGCCGACACTGACCACCTTGTCGAACTGACCGTCCTTGGGCAGATCGCGATAATCCATGAGTTCCAGCTGTACCTGATCGTCCAGTCCTTCGGCCGCGACTCGCTCACGACCCAGTTTCAACTGCTCGCGACTGAGCGTAATGCCGAACACCTGGGCGCCGTACTCGCGCGCCGCAAAGCGCGCCAGCCCGCCCCAGCCGCAGCCGACATCGAGCAGGCGATCGCCGGGTTTCAGCCGCAGTTTGCGGCACAGGTGACGCAGCTTGGCCTGCTGGGCCTGGTCGAGGTCTTCCGTTCCGGTCTCGAAGTAACCGCAGGAATAGACCATGTCGCGGTCGAGCCAGAGCCGATAAAAATCGTTGGACAGATCGTAGTGATAGGAAATGGCCTCGGCATCGGTGGCCTTGTCGTGCGCCTGGCGAACCGGCAGCGCCGAATGCTCATCGCCCAGCGCACGGGTGATCTCGTCGCCGATGCGGATCACTTCTTCAAGCGGTCCGTGAAGATCCACCTTGCCCTCGACATAGGCGCCGCCCAGCAGGGCAAGGCTGGGGTGGGCCAGCTGCGGAACCAGATTGGGATCCTTGATCTCCAGCGTCACGCTGGGCGAGGGTCCGATGTCGATTTCGTTGCCGTCCCATAACCGCAGGCGCAACGGCAATTTCAAATTCTGCAGGGCTGGAAGCAATGTCGCCAACATGCTCGTTCTCCTTAATCACGCATGCTGGAATGCTAGACCAAGAATCCGTGTTTGCAGGCGACTGGCAGATAGTTTTTAGCTATGGCCCTGATGGGCGTGAGCAATCCGAAAGCGGACTGGCAGAGTGCAGCGATGGGACAACAGGCGCAGTCAAGAGCTCGCCCGTCGTGCCTGACGCTCTGAGCGGGGCGCGCACTTGAGCGTGGAAACATGGCGGAAGGCAGTGGGAGTCGAACCCACCCAGGAACGGCTGCCGCCCCCAACCGGGTTTGAAGCCCGGCCGCACCACCGGGTGCGATTGCCTTCCAGAAGCTGGCCCTAGGGGCTTGGTTCCGGTCGAATTGATTTAAGCAGCCTACCTGAGCTCGACCTCCGAGGCCAAGGCGCTGTCGGGTCGTACCTTGCGTTCGTTGCCGAAGCGCCGGGTAAGGCCGATACGATCGAAGTGTTCGAGCAGTTGAATGCTGCGTTTGCGGCCGAGTTGAATCTGATCGCGGAAGGCGGCCGCGCGGATCACCCCGGACTGCCTTTCGATATGCAGGACCTGATTGGCCAGCAGGCGGATGGTCGAATCGGGGTAGAACAGGTCCTTGACGACCTGTTGCAGCTCCCCAATGCGCGACAGCTTACGCAACAGATGGCGAATCCGATCCTCCTCAAGGCCCAGCTCGCCGGCCAGATCGCGTACCCACGGCGGATCGAACCGAGCCGACTCGAGCAGCGGCCATAATCGGGCTTTCAGCGTCTCTTCCTCGTTGCTCAGGCGAACCCTGTGTCCCGGAAGATGCAGCCAGGGGCCACTGGCTTCGATCGTGCCGGCCGCCAACGCTTGTTCCAGCAGCGCGAGGTAAATCGGTCGCTCCAGCTGAGGCAGCGCGTAGCGGCGCAGGCGGTCGCGGTCCGGGCCGAGCTCGTCCGGCTGTGTTTCATGGAAGCGCTGCAATGCGGCCACCAGGCTCTGTTCGAGGTAATCCCAGGTGCCGCGGTCGAACAGCCGTGGACCCAGCCGCGTAGGAATCTCCAGCGCCTCGGCGGGCAGGCACCAGGTCTGTCGAGGCCGGTTGAATTGCCGTTCGAGCAAGGTCGGCTCCAAGCCGTTGATGGCGCTTGGCAGCAGCTCCGGCAGAATTTCTTCGAGTGTCTCGCCGGCCAATGCGCGCAGCACTGCCAGACGTGCCTGGCGGTGCCGGTTACGCGGCGGGGCGAAGGGGTCGAGCACCCGACCGCCGCCAAGGGTGCGCTGGGCGGACTGATCGCGCAGCACCACGCGATCGCCATGCACCGCGTGCGCCGGTGCGTTCAGCAGCAGCTGGGCGTGCACGTGGCCGCCGGGCGCCAGGTATTCGCCTTCCAGCAGGGCGATCCGGCCGGTGACGTCCTGCGCGCCGAGATGGATATGCACCGGGGTCCAATGGCGCAATTCGCGGGCTTCGCTGGGTAACAGCGTGAACTCGATATCGATGCGTCGGGTGGCGGCCTGCAGTTCGGGCTTCAGCAGCCAGTCGCCACGACTGATATGTTCCACCGCGAGGCGGTCGCCGGCGAGATTGAGAGCGACCCGCTGGCCTGCCTGGGCCTCCTGGGAAGCCTGGTTCTGGGCATGTAGCCCGCGCACCCGAACGGTCCGTCCGACCGGGCTCAGGGCCAGTTCGTCACCGACTCGAACCCGCCCGGCGAATGCCGTGCCGGTCACAACCACGCCGGTACCGGTGACACTGAATGCCCGGTCGATGGCCAGCCGGAAATGGCCATCTTCGCTGCGTGTGCGCACGCCTGCGGCCTGCTCGACCAGTGCCGAGCGAAGCGTATCGATGCCTTCACCGGTAATGCTGGAGACCGGGAAGATCGGGGTATCGGCCAGCGGGCCGGCCTGTAGCAGCGATTCGATTTGCAGGCGCACCTCGGCGATGCGCGGTGCTTCGACCCGGTCGATCTTGGTCAGCGCCACGAGCGCGCGGCGAATGCCCAGTAGTTCGATGATGGCCAGATGCTCGCGGGTTTGCGGCATCACACCGTCGTCCGCGGCGATCACCAGCAACACGCAGTCGATGCCGCAGGCGCCGGCCAGCATGTTATGCACGAAGCGTTCGTGGCCGGGTACGTCGATGAACCCGGTGAGATCGGACGCACCCAGCGAGGCGTACAGGTAGCCGAGATCGATAGTGATGCCGCGCAGGCGTTCCTCGCGGCGGCGGTCGCCTTCCTGCCCGGTCAGGGCCTTGAGCAGTGCGGTCTTGCCATGGTCGATGTGACCGGCGGTGCCGATGATCATGGCATCAGCTCCCGTTGCAGGTGCGGCAGCTGGTCCAGCAGTGCCTGCTCGTCGTCCAGTTGCCGCAGGTCGAGCCACAGCGCGTCTTCGGCGATCCGACCAAGAATCGGGATCGGCAGGCAGCGCAGCGCCTCTTCCAGCTGGCGCAGGCTGCGGCCACGTAGCCGCCTGGGTTGCTGCGGGCGGACGCACAGGGCGGCGCTGGGCAGGCGCGCCACGGGCTGCGCGCCGCTGCCAATCATGCCCAGGGCGTCGACCACGGCGACCTGCCAGGTTTCGCCCAATACGGCGGTCAGCGCCGGGGCCAGGCGTTCGGCCTGGGTGCGGATCTCGGCTTGCGGCCGGCTGAGCAGGCGCAGGCTGGTCAGGCGTTCGCCGAGGCGATCCGGGTCACGATAGAGATTGAGCACCGCTTCCAGTGCCGCCAGGGTCAGCTTGTCGACGCGCAGGGCGCGCTTGAGCGGGTTCTTCTTGATCTTCTGGATCAGGTCCTTGCGCCCGACGATCAGCCCGGCCTGGGGACCGCCGAGCAGCTTGTCGCCGCTGAAGGTGACGATGTCGGCGCCGTCGCGCAGGGCTTCCTGCACGGTGGGCTCCTTCGGCAGGCCCCAGCGCGACAGGTCGACCAGGCTGCCGCTGCCCAGGTCTTCCAGCAGTGGAAGCTGGTGGGTATGGGCGATGCGCGCCAGCTCGGCGGTGGCGACGCTGGCGGTGAAGCCCTGCACGCTGTAGTTGCTGGTGTGCACGCGCATCAAGAGGCCCGAGCGCGGGTTGATCGCCGCTTCGTAGTCCTTGGCGTGGGTGCGGTTGGTGGTGCCGACCTCATGCAGCTTCACTCCGGCGCGGGCCATGATGTCGGGGATGCGGAAGGCGCCGCCGATCTCGATCAGCTCGCCGCGGGAGATGATGCCTTCCTTGCGCGCGCCGAGGCTGTTCAACGCCAGCAGCACGGCCGCGGCATTGTTGTTGACCACGGTGACCGCCTCGGCGCCGGTCAGCTCGCGGATCAGGCCTTCGATGAGGTCGTCGCGGTCGCCGCGCTTGCCGCTGGCCAGGTCGAATTCCAGGTTGAGAGGGTAGCGCGCGGCCAGGGTGATCGCCTCGATCGCCTCGTCCGGCAGCAGGGCGCGGCCGAGGTTGGTGTGCAGCACCGTCCCGGTGAGATTGAGCACGCGGCGCACGCGGCTGCGGTGCTGGCTGGCCAGGCGTTCGCCGGCACGTCCGGCGAGCACCGCTTCGGACAGTTCGAGCGCGGCGAGCTGGCCGTGGCGGGCCGGCTCGCGAAGCTCGTCAAGGAGATCGCGCAGCGTGCCGAGCAGCGCTTCGCGGCCATAGCGCTGCTGCAGCGGCTCGCAAGCAGGCGCGCGTAACAGTCGGTCGACCGAGGGCAGGCGAGCGCTGCTCATGGCTGAGGATCCAGGTGCTGATTCGGTACGGAAAGGGTGGCGCAGGGGCGAGTCGTATTGACGGCGCTGGACCCTATTGCGAGGTTGCCTGACACGCAGGACTCCATTCTTTTTAATATTTCGCGAGCACCATAGACGCTCAAATCGGCGCAGGGTTCAGTTGGCTAGGTTCTCCCTGCCGATGAAATAAAAAACCCGGGCAAGCCCGGGTTCTTTTTAATTGACGCAGTGCGTGTCAGGCGTTCTGGCGGATACCCGCTACCAGCCAGGGCTGGTTCTCGCCCTGGGCACGCTCCATGCGCCAGCTTTCGCTGAACGGCTCGCCTTGGTCGAAGCGCGAGTTCTTCGACACGCCGACGAACGTCAGGGTGGCGATGGTCTTGTCGGCCTGATCGTCCACACCGTCGAGCTGGATCTGCAGGTCGTCGATGTAGGTGGACTGATAGGCGTCGCCGATCTCGGCACGCTCGCGCTTGAGAAACTCATGCAGCTGCGGTGTGACGAATTCGCCGATCTTGTCCATCTCGTTGGCATCCCAGTGCTGCTGCAGGGACATGAAATGCTCGCGCGCCGCGGCTACGAAGTTCTGCTCGTTGAACCAGGCCGGTGCGTTGATCACCGGTGCGGCGGCGGCTCGAGCGTTGCTGCCGCCGAAGATCGACGGTTGTGCCGCCACCTCGCGCTGCATCGGTGCATGTCCGGCCATGGCGGGTTGCTGCTGGCGACGGCGTGCCGCGAGGAAGCGGAACAGCAGGAAGGCGATCAGGCCGAAGATCAGGATATCCATGAACTGGATGCCCTCGAAGCCGTCACCCATGAACATCGAGGCGAGCAGGCCACCGGCGGCGAGGCCTGCTAGCGGGCCGAGCCAACGCGAGGCACCGCTTGCGGCGGCGGGCGTCTGACGGCCGGCCTGATTCGGCGCAGCCTGGGTCTGTTGTGGCGCCTGGCGGGTCTGATGGCTGGGTGCCGAGCCGAAGCTCTTGCCGCCGCCGAAGCGCTTGGCATGGGCGTCGAGGCTGAAAGTCAGGCTGATACACAGCGCCATGAAAATGCTGAGCACACGTTGCATTTAGTATTCCTGGGTTGATGAAGATACGTAGCAGATGGTGCACGGCCCGGTCCGGACGCGCCAGTTGCAGAGTGTTTCGGGCTTTTGCTTCGCTGCGCTTGCTGGCATCGACCAGCAAGCGCAGCGGTCGCCTGGCTCAGCGCCAGTTGTACAGTTCCTTTTCGGATATCTCGTGCATTGGTTTGACCTGGGCCTGGAATGCCTTCATCGAGGCCCAGATGCGGCCGTTCAGCTCGCTTTGCGCGGCCAGCTCGCCGAGTACCGCGTCGGACTGCTCGCGCATGGCGGCCAGCACGTCATCGGGGAAGCGCTTGAGTTGGGTGCCCTGTTGCTTGAGCTGATCGAGTGCCATGGCGTTGTTGTAGACGTAGTCGTCGATCATGTCGCGGCTGGCGGCGAGCGCGGCTTCGGTGAGAATCGCGCGCAGGTCGTCCGGCAGGCTGTCGAGAGCCTTCTGGTTGACCAGCAGTTCCAGCACGGCCTGAGGCTCTTGCCAGCCAGGGTAGTAGTAGTACTTGGCGGCCTTGTGCAGACCGAAGGCGAGGTCGTTGTACGGGCTGACCCAGTCGGTGGCATCGATCGCGCCGGTCTGCAGCGCAGTGAACACCTCGCCACCCGGCATGTTGACGGTCGTCGCGCCGAGCCGGCTCAGCACTTCGCCGCCCAGCCCGGGCGTGCGAATCTTCAGCCCCTGAATGTCGGCCAGTGAGTTGATCTCCTTGTTGAACCAGCCGCCCATCTGCATGCCGGTGTTGCCCACCACCATGGGTTTGACGCCGTAGGGGGCGTAGGCTTCGTCCCAGAATTTCTGACCGTCGCCGCGGGTCAGCCAGGCGTTCATTTCGCTGGTCGACAGACCGAACGGAACCGAGGTGAAGAACTGCGCGGTGGGGACCTTGCCCTTCCAGTAATAGGCCGCGCCGTGGCCGAGTTCGGCCGTGCCGCGAGAGACGGCATCGAACACCTCGAGTGCCGGCACCAGCTCACCGGCGGCATAGACCTTGACGGTCAGCCGCCCGTCGCTCATGGCGCCGACGCGGTCGGCCAGCCGCTGGGCGGCGCTGCCCAGGCCCGGATAGTTCTTCGGCCAGGCGGTAACCATCTTCCAGTTGTAGGTCTTGGACGCTTCGCTGGCGGCGGCCTTCGGCTCGGCGGTGGATTCAACTTTCTTCTCGTCGTTGCAGCCTGCGAGGCTGATTGATGCAAGCAGGGCGGCGGCGGCACCAAACAAGTGACGGCGTTTCATGAATGGCTATTTCCTTTGGCGAATTTTATTAGTATCGGGTCTAGGTTGACGTATACGTCATAGCGCTTCGAGTTTGGCATAACTGAGCATCAACCACTTGCTTCCTTCGTTCTCGAAATTTACCTGCACCCGTGCCTGAGCGCCGGAACCTTCGAAATTGAGGATGGTGCCTTCGCCAAAGAGGGAATGGCGAACGCGCTGACCGAGGTTGAACGGCGTTTCCGGCACGTTGGCGCCGTCGAACAGCGAACCACCGCTCATGCCCCGGCTGTTGAAGCTGCGGCTGACGGTATTGCTCAGGCGCACTTCGCTGACCAGTGCCGGCGGCAGTTCGCGAACGAAGCGCGAGATCTTGTTATAGGTCTCGCTGCCGTACAACCGCCGGGTTTCGGCATAGGTGATGATCAGTTGCTGCATGGCGCGGGTGATGCCGACGTAGGCCAGGCGGCGTTCTTCTTCGAGGCGGCCGGGTTCTTCAAGGCTCATCTTGTGCGGGAACAGCCCCTCCTCCATGCCCACCAGGAACACCAGCGGGAACTCGAGGCCCTTGGCGCTGTGCAGCGTCATCAACTGCACGCTGTCCTCGTGGTCGCCGGCCTGCTGTTCGCCGGCTTCCAGCGAGGCATGGTCGAGAAAGGCCGCCAGCGGCGTCTGTTCGTCTTCTTCGTCTTCGCTGTAGTTGTCGAAGGCGCGCGCAGCGGAAACCAGTTCCTCGAGGTTTTCCACCCGTGCCTGGGCTTTTTCGCCCTTTTCGTCACGGTGGTAGGCCAGCAGCCCGGATTGCTCGATGACCAGCTGCGCCATGTTGTGCAACTGCATGCCTTCGACCTTCAGGGCGAGGGTATCGATCAGCTCGACGAAACCGTTCAGCGCGCTGGCCGCACGGCCCGAGACCACCTTGGTTCCAACCGCCTGGTGCAACGCTGCCCACATCGAGGTGCCTTCCTGGCGGGCCAGCTGACGCAGGCATTCGACGGTCTTTTCACCGATGCCGCGTGCCGGCACGTTGATCACCCGCTCCAGCGCCGCGTCGTTGTCGCGGGTCTGGATCAGGCGCAGATAGGCCATGGCATTCTTGATCTCGGCGCGCTCGAAGAAGCGTTGGCCGCCGTAGATGCGGTAGGGAATCTTCTCGCGCAGCAGCGCCTCTTCGAGTACCCGCGACTGGGCGTTGGAGCGATAGAGGATGGCGATCTCGCTGCGCGCCAGGCCTTCTTTCCTGATCGCGCTTTCGATGCTTTCGACCACGTAGCGCGCTTCGTCGTGTTCGTTGAAGGCGGCGTACAGGCTGATCGGCTCGCCCTCGCAGCCTTCGGTCCACAGCTCTTTGCCCAGGCGTCCCTGATTGTTGGCGATCAGCGCGTTGGCCGCCTTGAGGATGCAGGCGGTGGAACGGTAGTTCTGTTCCAGGCGAATGGTTTCGGCGTCGCGGAAGTCTTCGCTGAACTGGTGCAGGTTCTCCACGCGCGCGCCGCGCCAGCCGTAGATCGACTGGTCGTCGTCGCCCACCACCATCAGGCTGTCGCCACCCTTGGCCAGCAGGCGCAGCCAGGCGTACTGCACGGCGTTGGTGTCCTGGAATTCGTCGACCAGGATATGGCGGAAGCGCCGTTGGTAGTGATCGAGCAGGCCGGGATTGTCACGCCACAGGTCCAGCGCCCGCAGCAGCAGTTCGGAGAAGTCGATGACACCGGCTCGGGCACAGGCCTCTTCGTAGGCCTGGTAGATACTCAGCATGGTCGCCAGGAACAGATCGCCGCTGGGCTGAATATGCTTGGGCCGCAAGCCTTCGTCTTTCTGCCCATTGATCCACCATTGGGCTTGGCGCGCCGGCCAACGCTGCTCATCGAGGCCGAGCTCGCGGATGACCCGCTTGACCAGGCGCTGCTGGTCGTCGGAATCGAGAATCTGGAAGTTCTGCGCCAGTTTCGCTTCCTGCCAGTGCGCGCGCAGCAGGCGGTGCGCCAGGCCGTGGAAGGTGCCGACCCACATTCCTTGGGGGTTGACCTTCATCAGCTGCTCGATGCGCTGGCGCATCTCGGCGGCGGCCTTGTTGGTGAAGGTCACCGACAGGATCGAGTGCAGCGAGGCGCGTTCGACCTGGTGCAGCCAGGCGATGCGGTGCACCAGCACGCGAGTCTTGCCCGAGCCGGCGCCGGCGAGGACCAGGTGACGACCCAGCGGCGCGGCCACGGCCTGGCGCTGGGCATCGTTGAGCGAGTTCAGGAGGAGGGAGAGATCATCATGCATGGGCGCTATTCTATCCGCAAACCGGCTTGGCCCGCTCGCGCAACGGACGGGCAGATGCGTTATCGTTTCAAACAGGATGGCCGACGGTTCCCGTTCGTTGGTCGGAACGGGTTATTGTGGGGTCTCGTAACGTGCCGTCATTGATCGGTGCTGCAGCGCCCCGTACTCTTTCAGACACCATCACAAGACTCCATGATGACCGCTCAACCAACCCCATCGGTGTCGCTGGATAAGGAAAATCAAGCCGTTATCGATCTCGCTGACCTCGACCAACGGACCGAGCGCACGCGATTGCTTTATCAGGGCTCGCGGGTCTCGCTGCTGCTGATGATTATCGCCAGTCTGGCGGTCGTCGGCCTGCTCTGGAGCAAGGCGCCGCTGCTTGAGCTGTCGCTGTGGTCGGGTTGGACGCTGTTGCTGGCGTTGCTGCGGTTGCAACAGGCCAGTGCGTTCGACAAGGCCACGGCGGACGATCAACAGCGCCCGCATTGGCACCACGCATTTTTGCTGGGCAATGCCGTTACGGCGATCACGCTCAGCTATCCAGTCGTGGCGATGATTCCCAGCGATGATTTCGTCCTGCAGACCCTGCTTCACGGGGCTATCGGCTCGGTCATCATCGCCGGCAGTGTTACGAGCAGCGTTTCGCTTCCCGCCTTTCTGCTGTTCGCCTTTCCCAGCCTGTTGCCCGCTGCCATCGTGTTGTTGAGTAGCGATCAGGGGCTGCAGCAGGGCTGGGGCGTGCTGACTTCAATCGTACTGCTGATGCTCTGCATGATCGGCTGGCAGACCCATCGTCTGCAGGCTTCGAGCTTGCAGCAGCGCCGCCACAACCAGCAACTGATTGCGCGATTGCAGCGCATGCGTGGCGAAGCGATCCAGCTCAACGATGAGCTGGCGCGCGAAGTCGAGCAGCGCCGAAGCGCCGAAAGTCGCCTGCGCGAAGCCTTCGACGGGCTCGAACAACGCGTGGCCGAGCGCACCGCGGAGCTGCGCGCAAGCGAGACCCGCTTGACCCTGGCGCTCGAAGCCAGCGAACTGGGGCTGTGGGACTGGGATCTCGAGCATGATCAGGTTCACCATTCACGCATGGAAGTGGTGTTCGGTATCGGTCAGAGCGGCAGGGCGCAACTGATCGACTCGCAGCGGCCGAATATCCATCCGGAGGACCTGCCGCAGGTGCGCAAGGAGATCATCGCCCACCTCAAGGGCGAGACCGATCTGTACACCGCACAGTACCGGGCGCTGTGCGCGGACGGCAGTTGCCTGTGGATGGAAGACCGGGGCCGGGTCATCGAGCGTGATGCCAGCGGTCGTGCGTTGCGGATGATCGGCACCCGCCGGGATGTCAGTGACGCTCATCGGCAGGCCGAGCAACAGCGTCTGGCTGCAACCGTGTTCGAGGCGGCCAGTGAGGGGATGGCGATCATGGACGCCGAGTTCCGCCTGCTGGCGGTCAACGATGCCTGCTGCGCCTTGTCCGGTTTCGTCCGCGAGGAGCTCATCGGACATAGCGTTGCACGGCTGGCCAGCTCCGAAGACAGCCGCCAGCAGTACACGTCGATTCGCGAGTGTCTCGAGCGGGATGGCTGCTGGCAGGGCGAGCTGATCGAGACCCGAAAGAACGGCCAGGTCTATCCCCAATGGGCTCAGTTGCATGTGGTCCGCAACAGCCAGGGCAGCATCGGCCATGTGGTGGCGTTCGTTACGGACATCAGCGTCCGGCGGCAGGTGGAGGAGCGTCTGCGCTATCTGACGAACTTCGACGAACTCACCGGATTGGCCAATCGCAGTCTGCTCAAGGCCCGCCTGCACAGCGCCTGCGAGCGTGCACGCAACAGTAGCCGCGGGCTGGCGGTTCTCTATATCGACCTCGACCGTTTCAAAATTCTCAACCAGAGCTTGGGCCACGAAGCGGCCGATCAGCTGCTGCGTGAAATCTCCCGGCGCTTGTCGCATACGTTCTCCGATGCAGACACCATCGCGCGGCTGTCAGGCGACGAGTTCGTGGTGCTGCTCGAAGGCTATGGCAGCCTGACGACTCTGGCGCACAGCGGTAGCCGTCTGCTGTCGCGCATCAGCAAGCCGGTGCTCGTCGATGGTCAGGAGCTGGTGGTCAGTGCGTCCATCGGCGTCAGCCTGATGCCCGACAATGCGCGCGAAGCGACGTCCCTGCTGCTGCAGGCGAATATGGCGATGCAGCACGCCAAGCACCTCGGTGGTAACACCCTGCAGTTCTTCACCGAACGTTTGCAGACCTCAAGCCTGGAAAACCTGAAGCTGGAAAACCAATTGCGCCGCGCGATCGACGAGGGGCAGCTGGAGGTCTTCTACCAGCCGCGGTTGAACGTGGAGAATGATTGCCTGGACGCCGCCGAGGCGCTGGTGCGCTGGAGGCACCCGCAGCAGGGCTTGATGGCGCCCGGATACTTCATTCCGCTGGCGGAAGAGACCGGGCTAATCATCCCGTTGGGTGAGTTCGTCTTGCGCGAGGCCTGCCGGCAAGCCCGTCAATGGCAGCTGGATGGGCTGGCGGCAATTCGGGTCTCGGTGAACCTCTCGGTGAAACAGCTGCGTCAGGGAAATTTCATCAGCCTGGTGCGTCAGGTGTTGGAAGAGACCGGGCTGCCGGCGGACAGGCTCGAACTGGAACTGACCGAGAGTCAGCTGCTCGACGATGTCGGCAGCGCCATCAGCATCAGTCATCAGCTGCGCGCGCTGGGCGTGAAACTCGCGATCGACGATTTCGGTACCGGTTATTCATCGCTCAGCTATCTGAAGCGCTTCCCGGTGGACTTCGTCAAGATCGATCGCTCGTTCATCTCGGAACTCGATCAGTTCGGCGAAGACTCCGCCATCGTCCGCGCAATCATCGCCATGGTCCACAGCCTGGAACTCAAGGTCGTAGCCGAAGGTGTCGAAACCCAGGCACAGATGGATTTCCTCAAAGCGCACCGCTGCGACGAAGTTCAGGGTTATCTGATCAGCCGACCGGTGCCGGCTGACGAATTCGTCGAGCTATTGCGCTAGCCGCCCTACGCGCTAGAAGTTAGCGCGAGCATACCTACATCTGCTTGCGGCGAGCAGGGCATAGGCGTAGGTCTCTAGCTTCCGCTTCTAGCCCCTCGTGGTTCTGCCTCCAGCTCGCGCATCACCAGCGCATGCTGCAGATCGACACTTTCCGGCACCGGCAGGTACAGCACATGACCATCGCCGGGCGCTACCTTGGTGCGTTCGCCGCGCTTGTTTTCCAGCGCCTCCAGCCGGAAATTCAGGTTGCCCTGGGGCGTCATCAGCTCCAGGCGGTCGCCAACGGCAAAGCTGTTCTTGATGATGACCTCGGCCAGCCCGTTGCGCCGCTCACCGGTCAGCTCACCAACGAACTGCTGGCGGTCGGAAAGCGAGAAGCCGCGCTCGTAGTTCTGGTACTCGTCATGCACGTGACGGCGCAGGAAACCCTCGGTGTAGCCGCGGTGCGCCAATGATTCGAGGGTATCCATCAGCGACTTGTCGAAGGGTCGGCCGGCGACCGCATCGTCGATCGCCTTGCGGTAGACCTGAGCAGTGCGCGCCACGTAATAGTGAGATTTGGTGCGGCCTTCGATCTTCAAGGAATGCACGCCCATCCGCACCAGCCGCTCGACATGCTGCACGGCGCGCAAGTCCTTGGAGTTCATGATGTACGTGCCGTGCTCGTCCTCGAAAGCCTCCATCAGCTCGCCGGGGCGGTTGCTTTCCTCGAGCAGGAACACCTGATCGGTCGGCGCGCCGGCACCCAGCGCCGGCTCGACCTGCTGTACAGGGATCGGCTGATATTGCCGGACGATGTTACCCAGCTCGTCTTCCTTGCCTTCGTGCGCCTTGTATTCCCAGCGACAGGCATTGGTACAGGAACCTTGATTGGGGTCGCGCTTGTTGATGTAGCCGGAGAGCAGGCAGCGCCCGGAATAGGCCATGCACAGCGCGCCGTGGACGAAGACTTCCAGCTCCATGCCCGGGACCTTGTCGCGGATCTCGCCGATTTCCTCCAGCGACAGCTCGCGCGAAAGAATCGCGCGGGTCAAACCCTGCTGACGCCAGAACTCGACGCTGGCCCAGTTCACCGCGTTGGCCTGAACCGACAGATGGACGTGCATCTGCGGGAAATGCTGGCGCACCAGCATGATCAGCCCAGGGTCGGACATGATCAGCGCATCCGGTCCCATGGCGACGACCGGTTCAAGATCCTTGATGAAGGTGCGCAGCTTGGCGTTGTGCGGGGCGATATTGACCACTACGTAGAACTGTTTTCCTTGGGCATGCGCCTCATCGATGCCGAGCTTGAGAGTGGCGTGGTCGAATTCGTTGTTGCGCACACGCAGGCTGTAGCGTGGCTGCCCGGCATAGACAGCATCGGCGCCGTAGGCGAAGGCGTAACGCATGGACTTGAGGGTGCCGGCGGGCGAAAGCAGTTCGGGGCGCGAAAGGGTCATGGTGCGGGTGGCTCTGTATACCAACAAGAAATGTGCGGATTCTACTGAGTTGGCCGACGCTTTTCGCCCCGTCAGGTCAAGACCGTGGCGAACTCCTTCGCTGACCCCAAGTCACTCATTGAAGGGCTTGAGTCGACCGCACCGAGTTCCGATGCCAAGCCAACCGTTACTACCCGGAGGCCATCGTGAGCACCAACCCCGTCGATGCCAAAGGCAGCCTGACCGCGACGATCTTCCTCGGGGTCGGCCTGATGGCGGCAGTCGACGAAATCGTCTTTCATCAGATTCTCGCCTGGCACCATTTCTTCGATCGTTCCACCCTCGCCATTTCGCTCCTGTCCGATGGGCTGTTGCACTCGGCCGAGCTGCTGATGCTGGCGGCGGGGTTTTATCTGTTCGTTCGATTGAGCCGTCATCGAGCCGTATCGCGCCGGTATGCCTGGGCTGGATTGTTTCTCGGCGCCGGTGCCTTCCAGCTGTTCGACGGTATCGTTGACCACAAAGTGCTGCGCCTGCATCAGGTGCGTTATGTCGACAACCTCTGGCTCTATGACCTGGCCTGGAACGGTTTCGGCGTATTGCTGCTGGTGGTGGGTCTAATCTTATGGCGACAAGCCCGGGCCGGCGCGTGGCGCAGCGGGGTGAGCAGCCGGTGATCCACGACGCCCAACTGCTGACCCTGGCCGGGACCTCCTTGATGGTGTTGCTCACGCTGGGTCTGTGGTTTGCCTATGTGCTCGGCGTGCGCGGGCAGTGCCGGCGTCGCAAGGCCTGGCATTGGTGGCGGCTGATCAGTTTTACCTTGGGCTGCGGGCTGTTGGTGCTGGCGTTCTCGCCACCAATGGTCGAGTGGGGGCATACCGACTTGCGGGGCCATATGGCGCAGCACTTGTTGCTCGGCATGTTTGCGCCCATCGCACTGATGCTCGGCGTGCCGGGCACGTTGTTGCTGCGCAGTGTGCCGGTGGTGACCGCGCGGCGCATCACCGATGTCGCGGGTAGCATGCCGGTGCGCTGTTTAAGCCACCCGCTCACCGCGCTGCTGCTGAATATCGGCGCGCTCTATCTGCTCTATCTGACACCGCTGTACCAGCTGAGCTTCAGCGAACCCGTATTGCATATCTGGCTGCAGCTGCATTTCGTGCTGGCCGGCTACCTGTTCAGCTGGTCGATCGCCGGGCCTGATCCCGCGCCCCACCGACCCGGCATGCGGTTGCGGTTGGCTGTGCTGTTCATCGCCATCGCCGCCCACACCGTGCTTGGCAAGCTGATGTATGCCTACGGTTTCCCACGGGACGCCGGCTACGACCTGGCGGAGATCGAATCCGCTGCACAGCTGATGTACTACGGCGGCGATCTGGCCGAGCTGCTGCTGGCCGTGGCGTTTTTTGCCGGCTGGTACCGGCGGCGCAAGATGGCCGAGGCGATCAGCGACTTGCAGACGGCAAACCGCCGGACCTAGCCGGGTCCGGCGGTTCGGTGTCACCGCTGCAGCGGAGAGACTTATGCCGCGGCGATCACATCGCCATGGTTTTCCGGCTCGATCAATGCTCGGTGCAGGGCCGCGACGGCAGCGTCGTAGTCTTCCTCGTTGACCACGCATTGCATTTCGACCTGACGGATCGACTGATGCACCGCCTGGATGCTGATGCCGGCGCCGGCCAGTGCGGCCACCGTCTTGGCGAGGATGCCCTTGACCTTGAGATCGGAGCCGATCGCCGAGACGATGGCGACGTTGTGCACGGTGACTTCCGCAGCCGGGTATTTCTCCTCGATCAGCCGCGCGGCGCGGTTGATCAACTTGCGCGAGCCCGAGGCGTAATAGGTGATGCTGTTGGCGTCGGAGTCCTTGTTGACCACATAGAGGCGCAGCTGCTTGAGCAGCTTGCTGATCTCGATGTCATAGGCGACATCGCCGAGCATGTCCTGGTCGAACACCTCGATGCCGAAGACGTCCTTGCGCCCGGCGATGATCTCGACACAGGGCTTTTCGCTTTTATAGTCCTGGCTGATAAGGGTGCCGGCGTGCTCGGGCTCGAAGGCGTTCTTGATGCGCAGTTCGATGCCGGCACGTCGCAAGGTCTTGGCCGCACGCGGATGGATCGCTTCCATGCCCAGGTTCGACAGCTGATCGGCGACGTCGTAGTTGGTACGGCCGATGGTCACCACCTTGTCGGCGCCTACCAGGTTCGGATCGGCACTGGAAAGATGGAATTCCTTGTGAATGATCGCCTCGCGCGCCCCGGTGGCAGCCGCGATCTGGGCGAACGTGATTTCGCTGTAACCACGATCGAAGGTGTTCATCAGGCCTTCGCTGCAGTGCGTGTAACCGGTGGCGACCACCAGCTCGCAGCTCAGGTCGACTTCGGCGAAGCTGTGACGGACCATTTCCTCGAAGGGCAGCGGTGTGTCGCGGTGCCAGCCGGTTTCGTCGACCATGCGCGCATTGACGCCGCGATGCTTGAGCGCCAGCACGGAATTGAACGCGCTGTGCGCTTCGCCCAGGGAGGCGAGCATTTCGCGGACCTTCATCAGATGTTCGTCGAGCTGGAAGTGGCCATAGGCGCAAAGGCGCTGCAGGCTGCTCATACATTCGCGCGCATCGTCGATGCGCGAATTGACGAACTGGTTGGCCGCACGCTGCTCGAACTCGCTGGCGTACAGTTCGACGTTCTTGCCGAGCATGCGTTCACGGACGGTTTCCAGCGCTTCGAGCCAGGCGCCTTCACTGCGGGCATCGGCGAAGCGCTGATAGACACCGGGCTCGCCGGTCTTCTTGTGTTCCAGCAGCAGATTGGTCATGCCGCTGTAAGCCGACACGACGAAGACGCGCTGATAAAGGGCGTCGCCTTCGCGCTGGCCAATGAAAATGTTGTTGAGTACTTCATCGAAGCGGCTCATGGATGTGCCGCCGATTTTTTCTACGGTATGCATCGATTCAACGTCCCGTCTTGGGGGTGAATTTCATCCCTGGGCCGCCTTTCAGCAGGCCAACAAAGATCAGGCCCAAATCTGGGCCCGATAAACATAAGTCAGAGATACTTTTGTGGCTGGATCTGCAGCGGCTCGAAATTCTCGCGCTCGGCGACGAAGGCCGGGCGAGGCGAGAGGCCGCAGAACGGCGCCTGCGCGGCATTATCTACGTGGTTGTAGACATAGAACAGATTGCTGCGCGCGCTGGGTGTGATGTTGCTGTTGGAGCCGTGCATGGTGTTGCAGTCGAAGAACACCACGCTGCCCGCCGGGCCGGTGGCGGTGTCGATGCCATACCGGTCTGCCAAGCGGGTCAGGCTATCGTGATCCGGCACGCCGAACTCCTGCTTGCGCAGAGACTTCTCGTAGTGGTTCTCCGGCGTTGCGCCGACGCAGCGGATGTAGTGCTTGTGCGAGCCGGGGACCAGCATCAGCGGGCCGTTGTGGGGCTCGTTGTCGGTGAGCAGGATTGAACAGCTCAGAGTGCGCATGCGCGGCAAGCCATCTTCGACGTGCCAGGTCTCGAAATCCGAGTGCCAGTAGAACTCCTTGCCGGTGAAGCCGGGTTTGAAGTTCATCCGCGACTGATGCACATAGATGTCGCCGCCGAGGATGAAGCTCGCGATGGCGGCAATGCGCTCGTCACAGGCGACACGGGCGAACAGCGGATTATCGGCGTGGATGGCGAACACCGAGCGGATCGCGCCGCTGTCGGGTTCCTTGATGGTTTTGCCGGACTCCGCCACTGCCGGGTCCTGGCGCATGCGCTCGAGCTCTTCGCGGAACACCGCGACTTCCTCGGCGCTGAACAGATTGGGGATAACCAGGTAGCCGTCACGCTCAAAGCGTTCGATCAGCTCGGCGGCGATCGGGGCATTGGTCAGGTCGCTGCGGTAGACAACCGGATCCAGACGCTCCTGCCAGCTGGGTTCGTCGTGCTGGCGCGAAGGGTAAAGGTCGGCTTGCACGGGATTCACTTCGCATTCTCCTTTCGGTTGCTCTGACAATGTTCTCTGCAATTCTGGCCAACCCGTGGCCAACATTCACCGCGGGGCCCGCCTCTCACAAATCGGATATGCATCTGCTGTTTTTGTAGGAGGCCCGACCTCGGCGCGAACGTGTTGGGTGAAGAGCATTGGCGATATCTATGCCGGCGTTGGCGGCGTTCAGGCGGGTTCCACCCGCCCGACGATTCCCTCGCTCATGTTCAGGCGACGGTTTCAGCTTCCAGCGGGTAGACCCCGCTTTCGTCATGCACTTCCTTGCCGTTGAGCGGCGGGTTGAAGACGCAGGCCATCTTCATCTCCTCGGAGCCACCGCGCAGCAGGTGCTCGTCATGCTTGTCGAGGATGTACAGCGTGCCGGGCTCGATCTTGTAGATCTTGCCGTCGGCAATGGTTTCGATCTCGCCGTTGCCGCTGATGCAGTACACCGATTCCAGATGATTCTGGTAATGGATGTGCGTCTCGGTGTTGGCGTAGATGGTGGTGATATGGAACGAGAAGCCCATGTTGTCGTCCTTGAGCAGCAGGCGGGTGCTGTCCCAGGTCTCGGTGACAATCTTGCGGTTGGACTGCTCGCAGTCAGCCAGGGTACGTACGATCATTTTCAATTCCTCCAGAAGCTGTTGCAGGCGGTGCGAAAACTACTGCGCTCGGTTATGCGGCGTTAAAAACAGGCTCGGATGCGAGCCCAGTCGGAATGCTCGTTTACAGCAGTAAACTCCGCTTCCTCGCCTGTTTTTGCCTTGCTTAACCTTCGCTCGCTACGTTCTCACACAGCCTGCTCGCGGGGCTGTTCGGACATCACGGCGGCAAAGGCCTTGTCCAGGATGCTCATGGCCTTGTCGATCTGTTCTTCGCTGATGATCAGCGGGCAGAGACACTTGACCACTTCGCTGTGGGCGCCGCTGGTTTCGATCACCAGACCGTTTTCGAAGGCATGACGGCAGACGGCGGCGGCGGTGTCGCCATCCGGGCAGCTGATGCCGATCATCATTCCGCGGCCTTTGACGAACAGCGAATCGGGACCATAGCGGCGGACGATCTTGTGCATGCCGTCGGCGATGCGCTTGCCCTTGGCCTGAACGCTCTTGGCGAACTGGTCGTCGCTCCAGAAGTGCTCGATGGCCGCGGCGGCGGTGACGAAGGCGTGGTTGTTGCCGCGGAAGGTGCCGTTGTGCTCACCTGGCTTCCACTGGTCCAGCTCCTTGCGCAGCAGCACCATGGCGAACGGCAGGCCGAAGCCCGAGAGGGACTTGGACAGGGTGATCATGTCCGGCTTGATGCCCATCTCCTCGAAGCTGAAGAAGCTGCCGGTACGGCCGCAGCCGGCCTGGATGTCATCGATGATCAGCAGCATCTCGTGCTTGCGGCAGAGTTTTTCCAGCTTGCGGATCCAGTCGGCGGACGCAGCATTGAGGCCGCCTTCGCCCTGGACCACCTCGACGATGACCGCGGCGGGCTTGTCGATGCCGCTGGACGGGTCGGCCAGCAGCTTGTCCATCATGCCGATGGTGTTGACCTTGTCGCCGAAGTAATTGGCGTACGGCATGCGGCTGACGTCGGTCAGCGGTACGCCGGCGGCGCCACGGTGATGTTTGTTACCGGTCGCCGCCAGGGCACCGATGCTGCAGCCGTGGAAGCCGTTGGTGAAGCTGATGATGTTGTTGCGGCCAGTCACCTTGCGCGCCAGCTTCAGCGCGGCTTCTACCGCGTTGGTACCGGTCGGGCCGGTGAACTGCATGACGTAGTCCATCCCGCGCGGCTTGAGGATCAAGCGGTCGAAGGTCGACAGGAAGCGCTCCTTCGCGTCGGAGTACATGTCCAGGCCATGGGTGATGCCATCGGCACTGATGTAGTCGAGCAGCGCCTGCTTCAGCACGGGATGGTTGTGGCCGTAGTTGAGCGTGCCGGCGCCGGCGAGGAAGTCGATGTAGTGCTTGCCTTCGCGGGTGATCAGCTCGGCGCCGCGGGCTTGCTTGAAGACCACCGGGAAGGAGCGGCAGTAGCTGCGAACACCGGATTCGTGCAGTTCAAAGGTTTGCATGGGATTTCCTCTAATTCTTTTTCTGGAGTCGGTGGCGTTGAACGGGCCCGCTCGATAAAGCTCTTCGTCTTCGTGCTGGCCGGCGAAGTGCTTGGCCCGGGAGAACAGCGTGCGGGTGCTGTACTCGGTCTCCAGCTGAGCGAAGGCTTTCTTGAACAGCGCCTGCGAGGCACCGTTGTCTGGCGAGATGGTCGTCTCGAGGTGACGGACGCCTTGCTCTCTGGCGACCCGAGTGACCAGGGCCATCAGCATGCGCAGCGCCAGACCCTGGCCGCGCATCGAAGCGTCTACCGCGACTTGCCAGACGAACAGCGTGTCGGGACGGGCGGGTGGGCGGTAACCGGAAATGAAACCCACCAGTAGGCCGTTTGCATCTTCGGCCGCGATGGAGGTGTCAGCGAAGTCGGAACACTGCAGAAGGTTGCAGTACACCGAGTTGGTATCCAGAGGCTGGCAGCGGGCTACCAGGTCATGGAGGGCAGAACCGTCGCCGTCGGTTGGGCGACGGAGCGTTACGGTAGGAACACTCAAAACAAATCCTTTGGGGTTGTTGATTGAAATCCTTTATTAGAATAAACACATCGAAAAATTAATCTCAACCCGAGGTGTCCGTCATCGCCTTGGGATCACCGGTCATATCGCCTAAGTTCGCCGCTTATCGAGCGTCTTGAACTTTCTGATGAAATCACGCGATGCGTGCTGAGTTCGGCTACATATCGGGGCGGATATTTTCTGCGGGTTAGCGGGAGGAATTATCAGGTCTTTTGGCTGCCGCTCGGCTGCTTCATGAACATGGCAGGGACGTGCCGGAAATCTTGGTCAAAGCCAGCAAAATAGAGGGTTGGGGCGGAGCGAGGCGCCGCCGTCAGTGCCGCCAGTTGGTAGCGGCGCAACCTGTGGCTGAAGTAACCGAAGTTGCGTCGCGAAATGCGGCAAATCTGACGGCTTAATTACCGGAGTCAGACGAAGATATCGAGAGCTGATATCTCCGGCATCTTCCGGAAAGATTGGCGACTTCGTCGCGTTCAATGAAATTTTTATGGCGAGTTGAATTTCATGGCTCGGCCAAGTTGCCCCGGTAGTTGTCGAGCGGCTGCTGCATTAGTTATCCAAAGATGCCAGCAAGCCGCTCTGTCTCGCGTGCTGGAGCCGTTCCAGGCGTGACCGGCATTGTGCTCGGGCAGCGCCTCAGCGCCACCAATGGCGGCCCTGATGCTCGATCAACTGATGCGCTTGGTCGGGACCATCTGTGCCGGCCGGATAGGGCCTCGGTTTGCGGTAGTGGCTTTGCCAGCCGCGCAGGATCGGATCGACCCAGTTCCAGGCGGCTTCCACTTCGTCGCGGCGCATGAAGAGGGTCGAGTCGCCTTCGATGATGTCCAACAGCAGCCGCTCGTAGGCCTCCCAGCGGCGGCTGGAGC
>DPSI01000178.1 GCA_003527165.1 Pseudomonas sp. | reverse complement strand
AGCGGCGGCGCATTTCCACCAGCCACTGGTGCTGCAGGTTCTCCGGAACCAGGATCAGTACGCGCTTGGCGCGACCGGAGAGCAGCTGGCGATGAATCACCAGGCCGGCTTCGATGGTCTTGCCCAGGCCCACTTCGTCCGCCAGCAGCACGCGCGGGGCGATACGGTCGGCGACTTCACGGGCGATATGCAGCTGATGCGCGATGGGTTGTGCGCGCACGCCGCCGAGGCCCCACAGCGAGGAGGTCAGCTGTTTGCTCTGGTTTTCCAGGGTGTGGTAGCGCAGCTTGAACCAGTTCAGCGGGTCGATCTGGCCGGCGAACAGGCGGTCGCTGGCGAGGCGGAACTGGATGAAGTTGGACAGCTGGGTTTCCGGCAGGGTGCGGGCTTCGTTCTGCGCAGTCAGGCCGTGGTAGACCAGCAGGCCATCGACATCGTCGACTTCGCGAACGGTCATCTTCCAGCCTTCGAAGTGCGTGACTTCATCACCCGGGACGAAGCGCACGCGGGTCAGCGGGGCGCTGCGTGCGGCGTATTGGCGGGTTTCGCCCGTCGCGGGATAGAGCACGGTGAGCATCCGCCCATCTTGCATGAGGACGGTTCCCAGACCGAGCTCCGCTTCGCTGTCGCTGATCCAGCGTTGCCCCGGTAGATACTGCTGCGCCATGCTGCCTCCCGCCTGTGAAAAAAGCGCGCTATGGTAACGGAACACTGCCGATAGAGCGACGACAGATGCCGATCGGATGAAGTTTGGATCCCTCCCATTTCGTGGCTGCGCCGAAACGAGAACAAACCCTGGCAGTGTAGCGTTGCTGTTAAAGTCGACCGCAGTTCAGCCGATCAGTTGGTGCAGGCCCATTTCACAGGTACCGATTGATCTCGGGCTGCTTATGGGAGAGCACAGATGCTGCCAGTCATTCCGCCCGGCACCGTTCAAGTCACCGCGCAACAAGACGTGGTCAAGCCGCGACCGGAAGTCGCCCCGGTCACGCCCGTTCAGCCGAGCGCCAATGAAAGCTCGGTGGGGCTCGATCGTCGGCATCCTCAGGAAGCCGAACAGATGCTGCGCGACGAGCAGCGCAGGCGGCAACGCCGTCGTGGCTACAGTCCTCAAGAGCTGGCCGAAGGCGAGACCGCCGAAGACGATCAGGACGCGCTCGAGGAACTACCACGCCAGGGACTCTGGGTGGATGTCGAGGTTTGATGCTTCATAGTGACAACCTCTCCGTCATAGCCTTGCCACAGGCTGACCTGGAGTACCGGCCTCGGTGGGTCAGTGCCGATCTCGCCGACCGCTGGCTACAGGGTCTGTCGACCGAGACGCCTTGGTCGCAACCCGAAATCAATCTCTATGGCCGTCGCTTCGCCGTGCCGAGGCTGGTCGCCTGGTACGGTGATGCCGATGCGCGCTATCGCTATTCCGGGCTGGTCCATGATCCCTTGCCGTGGACGCCATTGCTGAGTGACATTCGCGAGCGGGTCGAGACGCAAGTCGGGCAGCAATTGAATGGCGTGTTGCTCAACCTGTACCGCGACGGCCAGGACGCCATGGGCTGGCACAGCGACGACGAGCCGGAGCTGGGGCCTGAGCCTCTGGTGGTCTCGCTCAACCTGGGCGCGACTCGGCGCTTCGATTTCCGACGCAAGGGCAGCAGCCGGATCGAGCATTCGCTTGAACTGGAACATGGCTCTTTGCTGGTCATGCGCGGCCCAACGCAGCATCATTGGCAGCACCAGATCGCCCGGACGCGCAAGGTATTCGAGCCGCGTCTGAACTTGACCTTTCGCCAACTCTTTCGTGAGCCAGTCTTATGAGCAGTGACGTAAAGCTGATCGACTTCAGTGCCGAACGTGAAAAGCGTATTCACGACATCAAGGAAAAGCGCCTGGCTGAAATGCGCCAGGCCTTCGAAGAGGCGCTGCCTTTGGCCAAGCCGAAAAAGAAGGCCAAGAACAAACCGAAGAAACGCTGACACAGCTTTTCGCGTCGTACGCCCTGCACCCCGCATTCCTGTTGCGGCTCGACGAGTCGCATGCCGCTTTATCGCTCTCCCAATCCCTGTTTTCTTGATCCAGATCAGCTAACGCGACGCCTGTTTTTCCAGGCGTCGTGGCCATTGACGTCGGTCAAATTTTTAAACGGCCCGCGCCGGTAACTTACAGCCATCAAACAGCACAACAGCGCGGAGGCAGGAATCATGTTCGTCGATAATGTGGTGCTCGCAGGGGTGGTCACGGTCGGCCTGATGGTCGCCTTCCTCAGCGGTTTCGGATACTTCATCTGGCGGGATGCGCAAAAGAAGCAGTGATCCCCCGGTGTTACAGAGCACGCAAGGCATTTGGGCGACTTAGGTCGCCCTTTTTTTTGCCTGCATTTTTCGCCGCCAGGCCACTGGGCGCTGCGGTTTACCTCGCCTTTCTGGTTCAGCCGGGCGCTGTAGCGGCGGTGCCGAATCCAGCACGTCTTGCGCCAACGTCGACTCGCGGTTTGCACTGTTGCGCCAAGGCGCAGACCGAGAGCTAACGCTCCCGACCACGCCCCATCTTCAACTGGGTTCGCCTAAACCACAGCAGGAGTTGCCTCCCGAGCCAACCCACACTAACGGGGCTGAGCGATCGTAACCTCCAACGAAAACCTGGGAAGCGGACCGGATGTCCCATCATGGTGCGCGGTCGGGTCATAAGCCCTATTCCAGAGCGTATCGCGCCGCGTAAGCCCGCACGAAAAAGGGGGGGCAGACGAGAATCTGCGGTGCTGGGTGGTGGCTCTTTGCCGTTATTTGCCGGTGCCAGGACCCGGTCGGTAAACATCTTGGCCGCTCGGTCAGAAATAAGTCGAAAACCTCGATCTTCTGGGCAGGGAAGTTGCAACCAGTCCTCGCAAGCGCGGCCCCGCCGCGTGATGGAGCGCCGGCCTCCCTGCAGTCGTCGGCATGCAGAGGAGTCGTCATGTCGTTTTTCACACCCGTCCTGTCCCTGATGTCTCGGGCGCGTTATGCCCACAAGTTCATCATCATCCTGGTCGTTTTCATGCTGCCGTACTGCTGGTTGTCCAGCGACAAGCTGTCCGGTTTGTACCGCTCCATTGGCGCACTCGAGCAGGAACAGCTCGGGCTCGAGGCGCTCGAGCGCTATCTGGCGGTGCACCAGACGGCCTTGCGCGTTGCCGCGTTGCAGGTGGTACGCCAGGCGCGTGACAAGCCCGACGTCATCGAGGCGATCGCCGAGCAGAGCAAGCGCTACGAGGCCGAGGCCGCTGAGTTCAACCGCTGGCTGGACAACCACGGATTTGGCGAACAGGCGGCGCATCCTTCCGCCCGCGCCGAGGAAGCCAAGTTCGAGCGCGGCACCGCGGTCGACACCTTGTTCATGCATCACGGCACGCCGGTGCTCGGACACGTCGAGGCGATGAAAGCGATCGCGGCCCGAGCACATTTGGTCCAGGATCAGGACCCGCTGGTGTTCGGCGAAATGGATCGCCTGTTCAACCGCATCCTTCCTCTTTACCAGAAGCTGGCCCAGGCCAGCGCTTACAGTGCCTATCTGAAGGCCTACGGCTACCTCGAATCGGCGACTCGGCCGTCTGTGATCAACCTTGGCAGTGAGATCGCAGCCTTGGCCACCGTCGAGTCCGGTACGGGGTCGGTTGCCGAGCAGGTCGCCGCCGCGGCGGACTCGCTGCTGAAGACCTATAGCGCGGTTACCGAGCCCTATACGCGTTCGCGCTTCTTTGGCAGCGACAGCGTGCAGCTGTGGGCGGATGACTTCGACCGCTACGACGAGGCCGCCAGCGGGCTCGACAGTGCCTCAGCCAGCCTGTTCACAGAGGTGCGCCAGCAGATCGCCGAGCACCTGGCCAGCGAGCGCTCCAGTCTGAGTGGCTGGGCGGTAGCGCTGCTGGTGGTGGTGCTCGTCACCCTTTACCTGTTTGCCGGTTTCTACCTGTCGGTGCGTGGCGCAATCAAGGTGATTGGCGACGGCACGCGGCAGCTTTCCGAAGGTGATCTACGGCACGACCTACAGACCCTGGCGCGCGACGAGCTCGGCGAGCTGGCCCAGGACTTCAACCGGATGCAGGGTCGTATTCGCGAGCTGATCAGCGAGGTCGCACGGTTTTCCGCCTCCACCACCGTCAAGGCTGAGCGCCTGAACGACAGCGCGATCGGCGGCCAGCAGGCCATCGCCCGGCAGACCGCTGAACTCGAATTGATTGCCAGCGCCATCAGCGAACTGGTCAGCAGCGTGCAGGAAGTCAGCAACAATTCGCTGACCACCTCGGAAAAAGCCAACCGGGCTGGCGAGCAGTGCCGTGACGGGCAGGTGCAGGTCGAGCGCGCCGTGGTTCAGATCAACCGGCTGTTCGGCGAAATGGACCAATCACTCGGCGCGATCACCTCGGTCGAACAAGAAAGCAGCGAGATCGCCATGGCCGTCGATGTGATCAAGAGCATCGCCGAGCAGACTAACCTGTTGGCGCTGAACGCGGCCATCGAGGCGGCGCGTGCCGGGGA
>DPSI01000181.1 GCA_003527165.1 Pseudomonas sp. | reverse complement strand
TGTTCGCTCACCGGCGGTCCAAGCGGCTGGAGTCGGCGCATTTCCACGAGAACACCCGAGTCGAGGTGCTCTGGACCATTATTCCATTGCTGATTCTCATCGGCATGGCGATCCCGGCGACACGCACGCTGATCCATATCTATGACGCGTCCGAATCGGACGTTGACATTCAGATCACCGGCTATCAGTGGAAGTGGCACTACAAGTACCTGGGCGAGGACGTTGAGTTCTTCAGCAACCTCACCACGCCGCGAGACCAGATCAACAACGTTGAGCCCAAGGGCGAGCACTACCTGCTGGAGGTGGACGAACCGTTGGTGATTCCGGTGGGCGCCAAGGTGCGCTTCCTGATCACCGCGGCGGACGTCATCCACTCCTGGTGGGTGCCCGATCTGGCGGTGAAGAAGGACGCCATCCCAGGCTTCATCAACGAATCCTGGACCCGCATCGATGAGCCCGGCATCTACCGCGGCCAGTGCACCGAGCTGTGCGGCAAGGACCACGGCTTCATGCCAGTGGTCGTGGAGGTCAAGTCACAGGATGATTACGCCGCCTGGCTCGGCGAGAAGAAGGCTGAGGCTGCCAAGCTCGCCGAGCTGACCAGTAAGGAATGGACGCTCGAAGAACTGGTGTCCCGCGGCGAGACGGTTTACCAGACCACCTGCGCATCCTGCCACCAGCCCACGGGCGAAGGCCTGCCGCCAATGTTCCCGGCGCTGAAGGGTTCGCCGATCGCCACCGGCGAGGCGGAGGACCACATCAGCATCGTCGTCAAGGGCTCGCCGGGCACGTCGATGCCGGCGTTCGGCCCGCAGCTCTCGGAGGTCGATCTGGCTGCTGTGGTGACCTACGAGCGCAACGCCTGGGGTAACGACAAGGGCGACATGGTCACGCCGAAAGACGTGCTCGACTTCAAACAGGCCGAAGAAGCCAGTCAATAGGGGTAGGCAGCGATGAGTGCAGTGATCGACGATCATGGTCATGTCGGGCATGACCACCACCATGGCCCAGCCAAGGGGCTGTCCCGCTGGCTGCTGACGACCAACCACAAGGACATCGGCTCGATGTATCTGTGGTTCAGTTTCTGCGCCTTCCTGCTGGGCGGTTCGATGGCGATGGTGATCCGCGCCGAGCTGTTCCAGCCGGGTCTGCAGATCGTGCAGCCGGAATTCTTCAACCAGATGACCACCATGCACGGCCTGATCATGGTCTTCGGTGCGGTGATGCCGGCGTTCGTCGGCCTGGCCAACTGGATGATTCCACTGATGATTGGCGCACCGGACATGGCGCTGCCGCGCATGAACAACTTCAGCTTCTGGCTGCTACCAGCCGCGTTCGGGCTATTGGTTTCGACCTTGTTCATGGAAGGCGGCGGGCCGAACTTCGGCTGGACCTTCTATGCGCCGCTGTCGACCACCTACGCGCCGGAGTCGGTGACCTTTTTCATCTTCGCCATTCACCTGATGGGCATCAGCTCGATCATGGGCGCGATCAACGTGGTCGCCACCGTGCTCAACCTGCGCGCGCCGGGCATGACCCTGATGAAAATGCCGCTGTTCGTCTGGACCTGGCTGATCACCGCCTTCCTGCTGATCGCGGTGATGCCGGTGCTGGCCGGTGTGGTGACCATGATGTTGATGGACATCCACTTCGGCACCAGCTTCTTCAGCGCGGCGGGGGGCGGTGATCCGGTGCTGTTCCAGCATGTGTTCTGGTTCTTCGGCCACCCCGAGGTGTACATCATGATCCTGCCGGCGTTCGGCGCGGTCAGCTCGATCATCCCGGCGTTCAGCCGCAAGCCGCTGTTCGGCTACACCTCGATGGTCTACGCCACCGGGGCCATCGCCTTCCTCTCGTTCATCGTCTGGTCGCACCACATGTTCACCGTCGGCATCCCGCTGGTGGGCGAGCTGTTCTTCATGTACGCGACCATGCTCATCGCCGTGCCCACCGGGGTGAAGGTGTTCAACTGGGTCTCGACCATGTGGCGCGGCTCGCTCACCTTCGAGGCGCCGATGCTGTTCGCCGTGGCCTTCGTCATCCTCTTCACCATCGGCGGCTTCTCCGGGCTGATGCTGGCCATCGCTCCGGCCGACTTCCAGTACCACGACACCTACTTCGTGGTGGCGCACTTCCACTACGTGCTGGTGCCGGGGGCGATCTTCGGCATCTTCGCCTCGGCCTACTACTGGCTGCCCAAGTGGACCGGCCACATGTACGACGAAACTCTGGCCAAGTTGCACTTCTGGATGAGTTTCGTCGGCATGAACCTGGCGTTCTTCCCGATGCACTTCGTCGGTCTGGCCGGCATGCCGCGGCGTATCCCCGACTACAACATGATGTTCGCCAACTTCAACATGGTGTCCAGCATCGGCGCCTTTATGTTCGGGGCGACTCAGCTGTTGTTCCTGTTTATCGTCATCAAGTGCATCCGTGGCGGCCCGGCTGCCGCCGCCAAGCCCTGGGACGGTGCTGAAGGCCTCGAGTGGAGCGTGCCGTCCCCTGCGCCGTATCACACGTTCAGCGTTCCGCCGGACATGCACACCCTGCATGAACACCGGACAGGACCGAAGCATGATTAGGGTAGAAGCCGCTGAAGGCTTGAGACTGAAGGCTCGACGAGGGAAGGCTTCGTCGCGAACCTTCTCCAGCCCTCCTGCGCGCTTGTGTCTTTTCGAGGCGTTCCCATGAAAGCTGAACTGCCGTTGGGCCGCCTGGTCCGCCGCCTGCTGTTCGTCGTGGTGGCGATGTTCGCGTTCGGCTTCGCACTGGTGCCGATCTATGACGTCATGTGCAAGGCCTTCGGCATCAACGGCAAGACCGCTGGTGCCTACGAGGGCGCGCAGACGATGGACGAGTCGCGTGAGGTGCGGGTGCAGTTTCTCGCCACGAACGCTGCCGGGATGGTCTGGGAGTTCAAGCCGGAGGCCGATCAGCTCAGCGTGAATCCCGGTTCCAGCCGGGAGATGCGCTTCGTTGCTTACAACCCCACCGACAAGCCGATGACGGCGCAGGCGGTGCCCAGTGTGTCGCCCTCCAAGGCGGCCGCGTTTTTCCACAAGACCGAATGTTTCTGCTTTACCCAGCAGGTGCTGCAGCCTGGTGAGCGCATCGAGATGCCGGTGCGTTTCATTGTCGATCGTGATTTGCCCGCAGACGTGCGTCACCTGACGCTCGCCTACACCCTGTTCGATATCACGTCTCGCCAACCTCCAGTCGCCGTCGTTGATCAGGCGTCCCCGGTGGCGGCCAAGGAGAGTCTGCAATGAGCCAACAGACCACCACCCACGAGAATTACTATGTCCCCGCCCAGAGCAAATGGCCGATCGTCGCGACACTAGCCCTGCTGACCACCGTCTTCGGACTGGGCAGCTGGTTTAACGACCTCAAGGCCGGCCGAGACGAAATCAGCGGTCCGGTGATTTTCTTCGTCGGCGCCCTGCTGATTGCCTACATGATGTTCGGCTGGTTTGGCGCAGTGGTCCGTGAGGGCCGCGCGGGGCTGTATAGCGCGCAGATGGACCGCTCGTTCCGCTGGGGCATGAGCTGGTTCATCTTCTCGGAAGTGATGTTCTTCCTGGCCTTCTTCGGCGTCCTGTTCTACATCCGCTACTGGGTCGGTCCGTGGCTCGATGGTGACGGCGCCAAGGGCGTCAGTGGGATGCTCTGGCCGAACTTCGAATACACGTGGCCGCTGCTGAACAACCCCGATCCCAAGTTGTACCCGGCGCCGGAAGGCACCATCAGCCCCTGGGGATTACCGTTGATCAACACGATTCTGCTGGTGTCCTCCAGCTTCACCTTGACCTGGGCGCATCACGCGCTGCGCAAGGAAAACCGCAAGCAGCTCAAGATCGGGTTGGGTGTCACCGTGCTGCTGGGAGTGATTTTCCTGATCCTGCAGATCGAAGAGTACGTGCATGCCTACAGCGAACTCGGCCTGACCCTCGGTTCGGGAATCTATGGCGCGACCTTCTTCATGCTCACGGGCTTCCATGGTGCCCACGTGACCATGGGGGCGATCATCCTGACCGTCATGCTGGTGCGCAGTTTGCGTGGTCATTTCACGCCCGAGCAGCATTTCGGCTTCGAAGCCGCAGCCTGGTATTGGCACTTCGTGGATGTGGTCTGGATCGGCTTGTTCATCTTCGCCTAGCCGTCGGCCTAGAGCACGTAGACGAAGATGAACAAGCCGATCC
>DPSI01000065.1 GCA_003527165.1 Pseudomonas sp. | reverse complement strand
ATCCTTCATCGCCTTGGCGGTGACCGCAATGATCGGCAGCTTGGCGAAGCGCGAATCCTTGCGGATCTCTTCCATCGCGGTGAAACCGTCCATCTCCGGCATCATGATGTCCATCAGCACCAGGTCGATGTCGTCGATATTCTGCAACTGGGCGATGGCCTCATGGCCATTACGGGCAATTTCAATCAGCGCGCCCTTCTGTTCCAACGCGCTGGTGAGCGCGAAGACGTTACGTACGTCGTCGTCTACTACGAGAATCTTGCGGCCCTCGAAGGCCTTTTCGCGGCTGCGCACGCTCTTGAGCATCTTCTGCCGCTCTGGCGGCATGTCCGATTCGACCTTGTGCAGGAACAGCGTGACCTCGTCGAGCAGGCGCTCCGGTGAACGCGCGCCTTTGATGATGATCGAGCGCGAGTATTTCATCAGCGCCGCTTCTTCGTCGCGGGTCAGGTTGCGCCCGGTGTAGACGATGACCGGCGGGAACGAGCAGATTTCCTCGCGTGCCATGCGTTCGAGCAGCTCGTGGCCATCCATGTCGGGCAGTTTGAGATCGATGATCATGCAGTCGAAAACGGTCGAGCGCAGCAATTCGAGGGCCTGTTCGCCGAACTCCACCGCTGTGATTTCGACGTCTATGTCTTCAATCAGCCGCGACACGCTTTCGCGCTGTCGGGCGTCGTCCTCGACCAACAGGATGCGCTTGACCTTCTGCGCCAACTTCGCGTCCAGCCGGCTGAATATCTGCTTGAGTTCATCTCGGCTGGTCGGCTTGAGCGCGTAGCCTATGGCGCCCATCTGCAGGGCGGCCTCCTTGCGGTCCTCGATGGACACGATATGCACCGGGATATGCCGGGTGATGGGATCTTCCTTGAGGCGCTCGAGCACGGTCAGGCCGGAGTGGTCGGGCAGGCGCATATCCAGCAGGATGGCATCGGGACGGTACTGTAAGGCGGTATCGAAGCCATCGTCGGCGCTCTGCGCGATCAAGCAGCCGTACTTCAGCTCGTGGGCAAGGTCGCGCAGGATGCAGGCGAACTGGGGATCGTCTTCGATGACCAACACCGAACGTTCGCCGAACGCTGAACCGTTGCGATCGTCAGCCAGCGTCGGTACTGACGAGGCTCCGGTCGGCGCCGAAGCGGCCGGAAGCGGCGATGTTCGGAGCTCTTCCACCGCGGCAACGGCCTCCAGCTCGGATTGGACCGGAGCCGGCAACCGCTCCGGCTGCTGCACCGCGACGGGCTCGCTGTAATTCTCTGGAACAATCAGCGTAAACACACTGCCGGCGCTTGGTTCGCTGTGCACTTCAATGGTGCCGCCGAGCAGCTGAGCCAGCTCGCGGGAGATGGACAATCCGAGGCCGGTGCCACCGTAACGCCGATTGGTGGTGCCGTCAGCCTGACGGAACGCCTCGAATATCACCCCCTGCTGCTCCTTGGCGATACCGATGCCCGAATCATGCACGGCAAAGGCAAGCTGATGATCGTCATGGCGTGTCACACGCATGACAACCGAGCCTTTTTCGGTGAACTTGAAAGCATTCGACAGTAGATTCTTGAGGATCTGCTCGAGGCGCTGGCGATCGGTATAAAGGCTCGCCGGTAGCTCATCACCCAGCACGACCTCGAACTGCAGCGATTTGTCCAGGGCCTGCGCGAGAAACAGGCTCTTCAGCCCATCAACCATCCGTGTCAGCACCACCAACTCGGGGTGTACATCGAGTTTGCCAGCTTCGACCTTGGAGATGTCGAGGATGTCGTTGATCAGGTTGAGCAGGTCGTTGCCAGCCGAATAAATGGAGCGGGCGAATTGCACCTGATCTTCGCTCAGATTGTCGTCGGGGTTGTCGGCCAGCAACTTGGCGAGAATCAGCGAGCTGTTTAGTGGGGTGCGCAGCTCGTGAGACATATTCGCAAGAAATTCGGACTTGTAGCGGCTGGCGCGCTGCAGCTCGTCGGCACGTTCTTCAAGCATCAACTGAACTTCGTGCAGGCGGTTGTTCTTCCGGTCCATTTCGTCGCGCTGACGCGCCAGTTCCTGAGTATGCTCGGCAAGCTGTTCGTTGGTTTGTTCCAACTCGGCCTGCTGTTCTTCCATGTGCGCCTGCGATTCGCGCAACGCACTGGACTGCTCTTCAAGCTCCTCGTTGGCGGCTCGCAGTTCTTCCTGCTGAACCTGCAATTCTTCATTGAGCTGCTGGGTTTCGGCCAGTACACGCTGCAGGCGCTGGCGGTATCGCGCAGCTTCGATGGCCGAACCGATGCTCTCGTTGATGCGCCGCAGCAACTCGCTGTCCTCTTCACGCAACGGTCGCAAGAAACCGATTTCCAGCACAGCATTGAGCATGCCATTGTCTTCAACCGGAGCGATCAACACGGCCTTGGCATCGGTGCTGCCCAGCGCGGAGCTGACCTTCAGGTAGCCGGATGGCACGCTGTCGAGCATCATGGACCTGCGTTCAAGAGCCGCCTGCCCGACCAATCCCTCGCCGAGCTCCAGCGTACGATCGCTGTGCAGCTTGTCCTTATCCCAACCGAATTCCGCGACCCGCTGCAATTTGCCGTCCTCGGCGACATAGAGCGCACCGACCGCGACCTCGAGATAACGCGAAAGGAAGCTGAGCACGTTCTGTCCCAGCGTCGGCAGCGCCTGTTCGCCGATGATCGACTCGCTGAGCAGGGTTTGCCCAGTGCGATACCAGGCCTGCTTTTCCAGCGCAGCCGCATGGGCCTGTTGTTGTTCCAACGAGCCGGCATAGCTGTCGGACAGGCTGAGCAGGTCGCGTCGACCGAAATACACCAACAGCCCGCTGAAGATCAGGCTGAACAGCAGAAAGCCGCCAATCAGAAAGGTGGTGATTGTCTCTGACGCCTCGATGCGCTCGGCTCTGAGCTGCCGCTCGCTGGCGATGAAGTCGTTGAGCAATCTACGCTGTTCGTCCTTCAACTCCAGGCCGTTCTTGCTGCGCACATACTCTTCGACCGGCAGGTTCTGAGCCCGGCGCATGATGGCTGCTTCGGCGAAATCGACCCACTGCCGGTGCAATCTCTCCGCACGCTGGATGCGGTTCAGCTGAACCGGGTTATCAGCGACGTAGTCCCGGAGCAGCTCCAACTGACGTTCCAGCATCGGCAGCTCTCGCCGATAGGGCTCGAGAAATACATCCTCGCCGGCAATCAGGTAACCGCGCATCGAGGTTTCCAGATCGCCCATTATTTTCAGCGTCTCGTGGGCGTAGGAAACGCCCTGCACCGAGCGTTCGACCCAATGGCTGACATTCAGCAGGAAATAGACGATGGCGCTGAAGAAGAATGCACTGAGAAAGCCGAAGCCGAGGGGCACCGCCACATTGCGGTTGAGGATGCGCCTGAAGTGATTCTGATCGATGAAGGAGTCGCCCATGTGGTTTCCTTTCCGGATGCCTGCGCGATGACAGTTACCCACCGCAACGCGCGGCGCGTGCTCGATCCCGGCATATTTAAAGTGATTCGCGTGAGATAGCCCCACGCATGCAAATTCGACCCGGGACTTTACACCGCCTCGCTCGCTAGCACAAAAAGCCCGGCTGAATGGCCGGGCTGGTTGTACCGCAAAGGCCAACCTCAGCGCCGCGCGATCACCCAGACCGCATGGATGATGCCCGGGATGTAGCCGAGCAGTGTCAGCAGGATGTTCAGCCAAAAGGCTCCAGCGAAACCGACCTGCAGAAACACCCCCAGCGGGGGCAGCAGTATGGCGATGATTATTCGGATCAGGTCCATGTGGGTCCCCTCAGGTCTGGTTCTGGCTGAAAGCTTACTGTGTCGACCCGACCATGCCTTGGGGGTTCCTTGGGCCCGTCGCCACAAGCGCAACAGAAGAGGCCAGAAGGCTCGGCAACTGCCGCCGATAGGCGACGGTTGTCAGAACCGGGAGCGACCGTTTGAGCCGCAGGGGAGTGCCGACAGGCACCCGCAGGTAGGAGGCGCGACTGGCGCATGGTTGAGCCAGTTTCGCTGCGCCGATACGAATCGCCTTATGAGCGGCACGCATTGCCGAGCGGTTTCTTCGCTTAGCCTGCTAACTATTGCAGAAGCGATGCTCGGCCTCCATAGACAAAAGGTCGAAGTTAGCCGCGAGCGCGCCTTTGCGTTCAGCGGCTCAGGCCGCCCGGCTAGGCTAACGACCGGCCGGCGGCGAGCCGGGCCGGTCGCCACGCTTGCGTCGGATGTTGATCCAGGACAGCACTGCCAGCGCCAGCATCAGCCCCGCCATATTGAAGTGCCCCACCAGCAGGTAGCCCAGCCCGGCCAGCGAGCAGGCCACCAGGCCGATCCAGCGGACATAGCCCATCATGGTGCGCACCGCGCCGCCGGTGCGATCATCATGTTGCGGCGACATCAATGCGACCCCACACGCATGCGCTCGAGCTCCCTGGCGTCGTGGCTGCAGAACAGCGTGACCTCCTCCCTGTGTTCCAGCGATAGGGTCCAGAGCCGGTGCTGGTTTGCCAGGCGCGCCGGGCGATCGACCTCCATCATGCGCTGATAAAAGCGCAACCCTGGCGTGCAGTGGCGCTCGGTCTGGCCCACCTCGTCGCGATAGAAATAGGCGTCACCGGCGTGCAGCAGCCAGCCTCCACCGGTCTGCAGCGCAACACCCGCATGACCGTGCGTGTGCCCCGTCAGCGGAATCAGCAGAATCTCCGGTGGCAGCCCGCGTAATTGCCTGACCGCCTGGAAGCCGAACCAGGTATCGCCTCCCGGCTCGTAGAACTGCCAGTTGCGGACCTCATCCCATTGCCGGTGGCGATAGCGCTGGTGTCCGATGAAGCTATGGGTCGAGCGCGCCGCATCCATCTCTCGCTGCAGCAGATGGACCTGCGCGCCGGGGAAATCCTCCAGACCGCCGGCGTGGTCGAAATCCAGGTGCGTCAGCAGGATATGCCGGACGTCTGCGGGGTCGAAACCGAGCTGACGGACCTGCTCCAGCGCCGTGAATCGGCGTTCGAACTTGATGTTGTTGAGGGCGATGAAGAACCGACTGAGACGCTTGCGCGGCTCCAGCACGTCGCCGCTGCCAAAGCCTGTGTCGACCAACACCAGTCCGTGCTGCTCAGTCTCGATCAACAGGCAATGGCACACCAGGCTGGCGGTCAGACCGCTGCTGAAACCGTCGAACAGCTTGCCGCCGACCGGGCACATGCAACCGCAATTGAGATGGTGAACGCGCATGATGGTCTCCTCGTGGCCGCAACCGTCGACGGCGCCAACCGCATTGTCGTTCTGTCTCAGTTGTGAGGGCCGATGACGTGGCAGAGTTCAGGTGTTTCAGGCGGTCGCGGATGATCCGCGTCAAGATTCGACGCGTTGGCCCGGACGCCTGCCCCGGCTCGACTATCCTCAAGAGATGCTTACGACTCACGTCGCCCATCCCGTAGCTGGAGGGACTTGCCGATGTACCGTCGCCCGATCCATCGCCTGGCCTGCTTGCTGACCCTGCTGCTGGCGTTCGCCGGCCTGGCAACGGCCGCAACGCCGATCACCGTGCTGCGCGTGGAGGGTGTGATCGGCCCGGCCAGTGCGGATTATCTGGTGCGCGCGCTACACCGCGCGCAGGACCAGAAGGTGCAACTGGTGATACTCGAGCTCGACACACCCGGCGGGCTCGACAGCTCCATGCGCGAAATCATCAAGGAAATGCTCGCCAGCCCGGTCCCGATCGCCACCTACGTGACGCCCAGCGGATCGCGCGCGGCCAGCGCCGGCACCTACATGCTCTACGCCAGCCATGTCGCCTCGATGACTCCGGGCACCAACCTCGGCGCCGCCACGCCGGTACAAATCGGCGGCGCGCCGGACACGCCATCCAATAAGCAACCGGACCAGGCCCCACCGGACGCCGAGCACGGCGGCGACGCCATGAGCCGCAAGCAGGTCAACGACGCCGCCGCCTACATCCGGGGCCTGGCGCAGCTACGCGGGCGCAACGCCGAATGGGCCGAGCAGGCGGTGCGCGAGGCGGTCAGTCTGTCCGCCAGGGAGGCCCTACAACTCAAGGTGATCGACTACGTCGCGACCGATCTTCATGACCTGCTTGGCCAGCTCGACGGCAAGCGCATCGCCACCAGCGCCGGGGAACGAGAGCTGCAGACCGTCAACGCCACGCTGGATCGCTTCGACCCGGACTGGCGGGTGCGCCTGCTGGCGGTGATCACGAACCCCAGTGTGGCGCTGATCCTGATGATGATCGGCATCTACGGTCTGATATTCGAATTTTCCAACCCGGGCACCGGTGGTGGCGGTGTGGTCGGCGGCATCTGCCTGCTGCTGGCGTTGTATTCGCTGCAGCTGCTGCCGGTGAACTACGCCGGTGTCGCGCTGATTCTGCTGGGCCTGGGTTTCATGATCGCCGAAGCGTTCATTCCCAGTTTCGGCGTGCTCGGCCTGGGCGGCGTGGTCGCCTTCATCACCGGCGCGGTGATCCTGTTCGATACCGATGTACCGGGCTACGGTATTCCACTGGCCTTGATCGGCACGCTGGCAGTGGTCAGCGCGCTGCTGGTGTTCGCGATCGTCAGCATGGCGCTCAAGGCGCGCCGGCAACGCCTGGTCAGTGGCGACGCCGAACTGGTCGGCAGTCTGGCGCCGGTGATCCGCATCCAGACAGACACCCCCGCCTGCGGCTGGGTACAGCTGCAGGGCGAACACTGGCAAGTGGTGAGTCCGACGCCGTTGCATCCTGGTCAACAGGTCCGCGTCGTGGCAAGGCGCGGGCTGCAACTGGACGTCACTGCGGCCGACGAGCCGCCAATCGAGAAGAGGTGAACCATGGGTTTTGAAATGAGCTTCATCGCGGTACTGGTACTGGTTATCGCCTTGCTGGCGTCGACCTTTCGCATCCTCCGAGAATACGAACGTGGTGTGGTGTTTCAGCTGGGACGCTTCTGGAAAGTGAAAGGTCCAGGGCTGATCATGGTCATCCCTGGCATCCAGCAAATGGTACGGGTCGACCTGCGTACCTTGGTGCTGGACGTGCCGACCCAGGATGTGATCTCCCGCGACAACGTCTCGGTGAAGGTCAACGCCGTGGTCTATTACCGTGTGCTGGATGCTGAGAAAGCCATCATTCAGGTCGAGGACTACCATTCGGCAACCAGCCAGCTGGCCCAGACCACCTTGCGCGCGGTACTGGGCAAGCATGACCTGGACGACATGCTGGCCGAGCGCGAGCAGCTCAACAATGACATCCAGCAGGTGCTCGATGCCCAGACCGACGCCTGGGGCATCAAGGTGGCCAACGTCGAGATCAAGCATGTCGACCTCGACGAGTCCATGATCCGCGCCATTGCCCGCCAGGCCGAAGCGGAACGCGAGCGGCGCGCCAAGGTCATTCATGCTGAGGGCGAGCTGCAGGCATCGGAGAAGCTGATGCAGGCGGCCGAGATGCTCGGCCGCCAGTCCGGTGCGATGCAGCTGCGCTACATGCAGACGTTGAGCAACATCGCTGGCGACAAGAACTCCACCATCGTCTTTCCGCTGCCCATGGAGCTGCTGCAAGGCTTGGGCAACCTCACCAAGAAACCCGAGTAGAACGCCTATGCCTATGCGCCCAGCGCTATCCGTTGCACCTTTGCTGTCGGTCCTCTTGCTCGTGCTGGGGCTGGCCGGTTGCGCGGCCTTCAGCCAGCGCGACCCGCTCAACGTCCAGGTCGCCGGTATCCAGCCATTGTCCGGCGAAGGCTTGGAGCTGCGCATGGCGGTCAAGCTGCGGATACAGAACCCCAACGACATGGCGCTGGATTACAACGGGGTCGCGCTCGACCTGGAAATCAATGGTCGGCGCCTGGCCAGCGGCGTCAGCGACGCGCGCGGCAGCGTGCCACGCTTCGGCGAAACCGTGCTGAGCGTACCGATGACGATTTCCGCGTTCTCGGCCGCCCGCCAGGCGCTGGGTCTGGCCGAACATATCGGCATGGATGAGGTGCCTTACGTGCTGCGCGGCAAGCTGGCCGGTGGTCTGTTCGGCACTCAGCGCTTCGTCGAAAAAGGCACCCTGGATCTCACTGGCGCTCTGACCAGCCCCTATCGCCGCACGCCCTGATGGCCGAATAAATTCGGCCCTACAGCCCGACCCGCCGCATCCGGACATATCAAGCACAGGCAACCGGCCTCCCGTAGGGCCGAACTTGTTCGGCCTCGGTCGTCACCCAGTCGCCGGATAGCCGAATAATTCGGCCCTACGGCCCGTCCCGCCGCAGCCGGTCATATCAAGCACAGGCAATCGGCGCCCGGTAGGGCCGAACTTGTTCGGCCTCGATCATCACCCACGCGCCGGATGGCCGAATAAATTCGGCCCTACAGCCCTACCCGCCGCAGCCGGTCATATCAAGCACAGGCAACCGGCCTCCCGTAGGCCGAACTTGTTCGGCCTCGATCATCACCCACGCGCCGGATGGCCGAATAAATTCGGCCCTACAGCCCATTCCGCCGCAGCCCGTCATACCAAGCACAGGCAACCGGCGCCCCGTAGGGCCGAACACGTTCGGCCTCGGTCGTCACCCAGTCGCCTGATGGCCGAATAAATTCGGCCCTACGGCCCGACCCGCCGCAGCCGGTCATACCAAGCACAAGCAACCGGCACCCGTAGGGTCGAACTTGTTCGGCCTCGGGCGTCACCCAGTCGCCTGATGG
>DPSI01000368.1:4773-9656 GCA_003527165.1 Pseudomonas sp. | reverse complement strand
CCTCGCGCGCCCAGGACCTGGAGCGTCGCCACAACCCGCGCTGGTATGACCTGATGCTCGAACTGGCGAGGCTCACCGGCAATGGCGTCTCGCTCAACACCTCGCTCAACCGTCGTGGGGAGCCGATGATCTGTTCCCCGACCGATGCGCTGAACATGTTCTACGGCTCGGATCTGCAGTACCTGATCATGGAAGATATATTGGTTGTAAAGGGTGACAAGCTGGCATGACAGCGTCCGATCCATGGGTTTTGCAGTTCTGCCATGGCTATGACGGTCCGTTTCTGGATTGTGCGCGTCAGTACGCCGCGCTTTTCACAGGCACGCCATACAAAGTCTGTACCGTCTACATGACCGGGTCGCCGAGCGACGAGGTCGTTCGTGGTTCGGCTTCGGATGAGGTGATCTTTCTCGGCTACGACAGCAAGGATGTCCGTGGGCTCAAGCTCGGCGCCATGCGCCGGCTGCGCGGCATCGCGGCCAAGCGAGATTATCGGTTCTGCATCGCCCATCGGTTCAAGCCGATCTACATCGCGTTGCTGGCGACCGGGCTGCCGGTGATTGGCGTGCATCATGCCTTCGGCGTTTATAGCCGGCCCATGCGGCGCTGGTTCGTCAATCGTTTTCGTGCCCGCTTGCTGTTGCTCGGCGTTTCCAATGCGGTGCGTGACGAGATGCGTGCTGATCTTCCCGGCTGGGAAAGCGCGCGTATCGAAACCCTTTACAATCGCATCGACGTAGCCGCCGTGCAGGCCGAGCAGGTTTCCCGCCTCGATGCCCGCGCGGCGTTGCAGCTGCCTCCGGACGCCTGGGTGGTTGGCAATGCCGGCCGCCTGCACCCGGACAAGGATCAGGCCACCCTGATCCGAGGTTTCGCCCAGGCATTACCGCGACTACCTGCCGACAGCCTGCTTGCGATCATGGGCAGCGGCCGGCTGGAAGCGCGGCTGCGCCAACTGGCCAGGGACCTGGGTGTCGCCGATCAGGTGCGATTTCTCGGGCAGGTGCAGCACGGCAGACGCTACTTCAAAGCGTTCGATCTCTTTGCGTTGACCTCAGACCACGAGCCATTCGGCATGGTGCTGCTGGAAGCCATAGCGGCAGGGGTACCGGTGGTCTGCACCGATTGCGGCGGCGGGCGTGAAGTGGTGGAGGGCGTCGGAAAGGTATTTCCTTTGGGAGACAGCGCTGCCTTAGCCAACGAGTTGGCGGCAGCGGCACAACCGGATGCGGGTTCGGCTCCACCGGCATCGACCGCTCTCTTGCATCTCACCGAAGGTTTTTCCGATGCACGTGCGCAGCGTGATTTCAATGCGATTCTGTCGAAAGGGTTCGATAGGGTTTATAGGGATTTTATGTGATGTTTTATAGGAATCGTTATGTATTTAGAATGGATCGTGTAATTTTTCCCAATCACATATTTTATCTTATCCCTGCGGCCCATAGTCAGAGTCATGAGTTAGCTGCTTTTCTATCCGGGACTAAGAGTTTTAGCCCGCTAAAGGCACCTGCCGAAGGGGGCGCAGTGTATCTCATGGAGGAGGCCGGGGCCGTTCTTAAATGTAATCGTCTTAAAGGATTAAAAAAACGAATAGTTAAGCACTTTGGGTTGTTAGGCGGGGAGCGACATTATTGTCTTACTAACGAGTTAGTCAATCTGTGCCGGCTCTGTAACAGCAAAATTGTTCCCCAGGTCTATGGCTTCGGGCGGCAACGGCGTGGTTTAGTGCGCGACGAATTTCTGTTAATTGAACATTTCCAATCAATGCAAACAGTCGATGAGTTCGTCTTGGAACATCCAGCTAGTATGGATTGGGTGCTTGAGAAAGTCGTTGATCTGTTTTCATCAAATGCTCATGGATGGGTTTGTGCATTTGGATCCGCATCCGGGAAACATCCTGCTGGATGGAGCGGGGAAAATGCGGTTCATTGATTTCGAAAGCTGTGCTTTTGATGCGTCGGATAGTAGTTTCATATTGGCGTCATCTCTTGGGTATTTCTTTCATTTTTGGTTCCACAGGTTTATCGACGAGGCGCTGTACGATCAGATAGTTCTTCGCGACTTGGCGAGGAGAGACAATTCAAGGATTAATGCGCGTTTTCTTTCTATCTATCAGCGTTTTAAAAAATCCAAGGTAAGTAGGCGCCAGCGCTATGATTGTTATGCCTCACCAGCACGTCGCCGGAAATTTGAAGGCGATTGCAGTATTTCGTCAGATTTGGTCAGAATCCTGCGCAGTCGCGCCGATTTGGCATAGGTGATGAGTGAAGATAGCAGTCGCATTTTTCGGAATTCCTCGCAACAGCCCCATCTGCTTCCCGTCTATTGAACAGAACATCTATCAGCACCTGCCAGGCAAGGCGCGGGTGCGGTCTTACTATCACCTTTACGAGCCCCAGCTGATCACTAATCCGAGGTCTGGCGAGAACGGCTTCATTGGCGAGTTCAATTATCTGCCTTTCGCTCGTATGGACGGTTGCCTTGAGGAAGCTGGCGCCTGCCTGAAGCGTTGGGAGTTCGACGAGATCAAGAAACACGGAGATGTATGGCGGGACGATTTCAAGTCTTTGTCCAACCTGATCCATCAGTTGAACTCTTTGCATGCGGTAACCGCGCTGGTCGATGGGTTCGATCCCGACGTCGTGCTTTTCGTACGCCCCGACCTGCTCTATCACGATGCCCTGCCCCGGTTCGTGCTCAACGCCTGTGCATCGGACCGCCGCGCGGTCTACATCCCCCATTGGCAATGGTGGAACGGTCTGAACGATCGTTTTGCTGTTTGCGGTCGTGACGTCTATGGCGCTTACGGTCGTCGTGCAGAGCTTATGATTCCTTTCTGTCTGCAGGAACAGCGGGGTCTGCATGCCGAGCGGTTGCTGCGTTTCTCCATCGGCCAGGCTAGAGCTTTGGTGCGCACACTCGACATGCGGGCATCCCGGGTTCGACTGAATGGGGAGTTGGTCGAGGAAACATTCTCATCCAAGCATTCCATGGGTCGTCGGGAGAGTCGTTTCGTGCTGCCCATGGCGCGTTTGCGCTCGCAGTTCGACAAACTACGGTATCGGCAGGGCGGTACGCTTGGCTGATTTTATGGAAGACCTCCAATGCTGAAAGTTCTGCTCCTTGTGCAAAAAGAACAGCGCGTCATGCTTGACCGCTTGTATGAAAGTATTGCGCACAATTGTGAATGCGACACACGGTGGCTGACCCGTGATGAACAAGCCAATTTGAAGCGCTACTTCGCCGAGACTATAAACTCGCAGCGGTATGACCGCATTGTGTTCTTCGTGCGCTTCAAGCAGGAGATTCGGCAAGTTGGTTTCATTCGCAGCGTGCCGAATCTGGTAATACTGGAGCACGACGCTTATCAGAACTACATCGCTTGCAAGTACACCGGGAAGTTCAGCGCACACTACCGGCGCTTGCCGTGGGTGCGTGTGATCAGCTCCGGTTACATGGTCAGCGAGCGGCTTCGCCAGGAAGGTTTCGATGCAGTCTTCGTCCCCAAGGGTTACGACCAGGCATTGCTGCGCGATCTGGGGCAGGCGCGAGATATCGAGCTGGCCTTCGTCGGCAGCACCAAAAGCGGCGCCTATAGCGAACGCAAGGCGCTACTCGATGAGCTGGCAAAAGTCGAGGATCTGGTCGTTACCCGCACCCATTCCGGCGAAAACTATTGCAATACCCTCAACCGCATTCGCTTCTTCGTCAGTGCCGACGTCGGTATGGGCGAATACATGATCAAGAACTTCGAAGCGATGGCCTGCGGTTGTGTATTGCTGGCGTGGGATCAGGGCGAGGCAGAAAACGAGGCGCTGGGTTTCGTTGATATGGAAAACCTGGTGCTTTACCGCAGCGTCGATGAATTGCGAAGCAAGCTTTTGATGTTGCGTTCGGATCCCGACCTGGCGGCGCGCATCGCTTCTGCGGGTCGGGCCTTGGCGGAGCGGGAGTACAGCTTCTCGCGCATCGGGCAACGTATCGTCCAGGCGTTGGATAAGCCGCTACGGGACCGCCCACCGATGGGCCTGCTGGATCGACTGCGCCTGTACTGGAGGCTGAAGTGAATCAATCACGTATTCGCTTGCTGATTCCCTATTTCGGCCGATGGCCGTTCTGGATGCCGTTTTTCCTGCAGACCTGCAAGCGGAACGCCGACATCGACTGGCTCTTTTTCAGCAATTGCGGAACGCCGGACGACCTTCCGGATAACGTACGGATCGTTCCGATTTCATTTGCTGACTACTGCCAGCTGGTCAGCGAGCGTCTGGGCATATCCTTCAAGCCAACCAATCCTTACAAGCTCTGCGATATCAAGCCCGCGCTAGGGCATATCCACGCCGAGTATCTGGATGGCTTCGACTTCTGGGGGTTCAGCGATATCGATCTCGTCTACGGTCAGCTGCGCGGCTATTTTTCCGAGGAGCGGCTCGCCCGATACGATCTGCTGTCTACCCACGCACGTCGCGTTTCGGGGCATTTGTGTTTGCTGCGCAATAACGAGCGTATGCGCCAGGCGTTCATGCGCGTCCCCGGCTGGCAGGCCTGTTTCGAAGATCCCGAGCACCGCGCGTTCGACGAAGCGGCGTTCAGCCGATTGTTCATTCGGCGAAAAAACTGGCCCGAGGCGCTTCGGCGAATGGCTGATCGCTTCAATCCGTGGCGTCGAAGCAGTGAATTCAACGAGGCGTTCAGCACGCCGCATGCGCGGGTTCCATGGCTCAGCGGTGGCTTCGATTTCCCCGACTGCTGGATATGGAGCGAGGGGTGGCTGACCAACAACCGGGATGGTGCGCGAGATTTTCCCTACTTCCATTTCATAACCTGGAAGAACGCCAAGTGGTCCGGCCGTTCCCCGGATGTGCTGATTCAACCTGGGGATC
>DPSI01000368.1:0-4641 GCA_003527165.1 Pseudomonas sp. | reverse complement strand
GGATCTCGCCGCTCGGCCATCATGGTGCGTTACCGAGCAAGGGTTTCGCACGCCTGACGGCGTGTTTGCCACTACCGAACGGAGAGCGGGTACCGATGACTCACGTTGATCCCGGAGCCATCATGCTGGAGTACTCGGCTTGAGCATCGTCAGTATCGTGTGGTCTTCCGGCAAGGCGCATGCCTCGATCCATCAGGTGCATGAGCAGATTCTTTCCCTGGTCGCTGACAAGAGTGAGGTGCACACCTGGATGCTGATGGGCCGAGAGGCTGGGAGGGATCCGGATTGCGGGCAAACGCTGCATTGGCGGTTGAGCGCGAAGGCGCTCAAAGGCCGGGGCGTCTGGAAGCTCTCGCAGTGGTGGCTGCAGCGGCGCCTCGCCCGTGAGATCGAGCGGGTCAATCCAAAAGCGTTGTTGCTCGATGGCATTGGCGTGGCACGGCTGATCATTCCGGTGGTGGCGAGGCTGAACCCCGACATTCAGGTCGTCGTAGTGTTCCATGGGCAGAGCCGCATACGCCGCAGCGACCCGAGGTTGTTCAGCGCGATTGCTGCGCATCGCCTGAAGCTGGTCGCGGTGTCCGGGGCGCTCGCCGAATCCCTGTGCGCGAAGCTAGGGAGAGCGGTAGCCGCTACGCGAACAGCGATGAACCCGCATGCATTCAAGCAGGCACTGCTTTCGCGCGACGAAGCCAGGATGAGGCTGGGCGTTGATAGCGCGTGCATCGTCCTGGGCGCCGTTGGGCGGCTGGTCGAGGAAAAGGGCTTTCTGCCGATGCTCGATGTAATGAGCGAGTTGTCGCGTGCTCGGACGGGCATCCACTTGGTGCTCGTGGGTGACGGGAAGCAGCGGCCGGAGCTGGAGTCACGCATCCGGTGCCTGGGCCTGGAACGAATGGTGACATTGGCGGGGCATCGTCAGGACGCTGCGCAGCTGTACCAGGCGTTCGACGTGATGCTGATCCCGTCCCGCAGCGAAGGGTTGGGCTTGGTGTTGCAGGAAGCGGTACTGGCGCATGTGCCGGTCGTGGCCAGTGATCTTCCTGTCTTCGTCGAGCAGTTGGGGCTCAGTGGCGTTTACGTCTCGCCGAACGATGTGCCCGGCTGGGTCGCGGCCATCGAGCACGTACTCGATTCGGATCGGCGATCGCTCGCCGATGAGCAGGATCGTCGGCTCGCACCGGAGGACGCCTGGGAGCAGTTTTGCAACGGCTACGCGGAACTGCTGACCGATGACTCGGACCCGGTCAGGGCGTCGTAGAATTGCGAAAACGGAAATGCGTTCTGAAACTTTTCACGCTCCAGGTATCGGCTGAAGTGCGCCAGGTTGCGCCGGACCATGTGGTTAGGGAGCGATCGACCCAGGAAACGCATATCGGCAATATCGATCAGCCCCAGGGAGCCTTGCGGGGTAAGCACGATATTGCCCAGGTGCAGCGAGCGGAAGTAGATGCCCTTGCGGTGCAACTCGCGTACGAAGCGGATCAGTTCAGGCAGTATCGGCGACCAGCTGAATCCCGGCTGCTTGGCGAGCTGGCTCAGGGAGTGGCCTGGCAACGGGGCGTAGAGCACCGCGCTGGCCGACTTGTCGGGCAACTCGTACAGCGCATGGACGTCCAGCGTGGCGATGCCCAGGCCCTGGAGGCGTTCGGCGTTGTTGACGAAGCGGCGCGAGTAAGGCCGTAGCAGTGCGGAAGAAAGCCAGCGCTTGCGACGGAAGATCTTTAGAAACTGACCGTTCTCGAGCTGCAGGACTTTTGGGCCCAGCCCATCCGCTTCGAGAACCGCCGCATTATGGGTGAGCTGTTGCAAGTCTCGCTGGCATAATTGGCTTACATGCATTGTAGAGATGGCCTTGAGCAGTGTACGGACGTCTAGCAGGGCGTGCATTCTAACATCGCCGTTACTGGCGCATTTCGCCGTTTTCCGAAGGGGTAGTATGGATAGCCGTCGTATAGGGCTGGCCTGGCTGACGCTGGGTCTGCTCTGGTTCTTGCTGGGCATAACGTGGATATCGACGGCCAAGGTTTACCAACAAGGCTTGATCGCACTGTTCTGGCTTCCAGCGATCTGGGCGTCCTGGTCCTGGCGGACGCTGCTGCTCGATCTCTGGCGGCGGGAAAAGCCGCTCGTGACGGCACTGCTCGCACTGGTCGCGTGGGCTGCTCTCAGCGTGTCCTGGAGCGCTGCCGAGGAGCCCGCGCGCGAAGCCAAACGGCTGATCTACGTCGTGTTCTTCTTGCTGGGGTTGGTATGCCTGGGGCAGGCGCCGTCGCGCGTCGTCTCGGTGCTGAGCTGGGCCGGTTTCGGGCTGGCGCTGGCGGCGCTGGCGGCGCTGATACATCACTATGGGCTCGAGTCCAAGCCCTGGGCATGGCGGGCGCAGGGCTTCGGCCTGCTCGATCATCCGATTATTGGCGGCTACGTATTCGGCATGGCGATGATCTGGTGGTTCTGTTTACCTCCCAGGCGGACCGCGCTGCGGTGGGTCTGGGCCGCCAGCTTGTTGGCGCTGTTCGCATTCATCGTGATGACACAGAGTCGCGGCGTATGGGTTGCCTTGCTGGCCAGCGTGCTGTTGATTCCCGCCTGGCGCGCCGGACGCGCCGGCCTGATCGTCGCTGTCCTGCTGCTGATCGTGGCAGCCATGGGTTACTGGTTATTCGGCAGCTATGTGGTCGCCAGGGGCACGTCTTACCGCCCCGAGATCTTCGCAGCGAGCCTCGCAATGATCGCCGATCGGCCCTGGCTGGGCTTAGGGCTGGGGAGCGAGTATCAGGTTCTAGCCCTGGGGCGGATGTTCGACCATACGCATAACCTGTTTACCCATGCGGCGCTGGAACTCGGCCTGCCCGGCCTCGTTCTGTGGTTGGCGGTCTGGGCCCGCTGCGTTGTCATTGCGGGGCGTGAGCGGGCCACGCCACTGGGTGGCGCTTTGTTGGGAATGCTGTTGTTCAGCACCCTGGCGCTGTTGTTCGATGGCGCGAGCCTGTGGGATTCACCTCGGCCGGAGTGGTTGCTAACCTGGTTGCCGGTGGGGCTGGCGCTTGGGCTGAGGGCAGGGTCGGATACTTCGCTGTGTTACCATCGCCGCCCTCCGACACATGAGTTGCATTCGCCCATGAGTGGCTCGCCCGAGAAAGCCGAGACGGCCTCCAGTCTAAGCCTTTACCTGCGATTGCTGCGCTACGTGCTTCCCTATTGGGGCCTGTTCGCGGTCAGCCTGTTCGGCTTCCTGATTTTCGCCTCCACCCAGCCAATGCTGGGCTATATCCTCAAGTTCTTCGTCGATGGACTGAACAATCCGAATGCCAGCTTTTTCGCTCAAGTGCCCTATCTTCGAGATCAGGCTTGGCTGGCTGACCTGAAATTGCTGCAGGCCGTGCCGCTGTTGATCGTTCTCATCGCCGTCATGCAGGGCATCGGCTCGTTCCTGGGCAATTACTTCCTTGCTCGGGTTTCGCTGGGGCTGGTGCATGACCTGCGCGTATCGCTGTTCAATAATCTGCTGTTGCTGCCCAACCGCTATTTCGACACTCACAACTCCGGACACCTGATTTCGCGCATCACCTACAACGTGACGATGGTCACCGGGGCCGCGACGGATGCGATCAAGGTGGTGGTGCGCGAAGGCATGACCGTGATCTTCCTGTTCGCGACGCTGTTATGGATGAACTGGAAGCTGACCATCGTGATGGTGGCGATACTTCCTGTCATTGGTGTGATGGTGTCCAGCGCCAGCAAGAAATTTCGCAAGCAGAGCAAGAAGATTCAGGTCGCGATGGGCGATGTCACCCATGTGACTTCCGAGACCATTCAGGGTTACCGCGTAGTGCGCAGCTTTGGCGGCGAAGCGTACGAGCAGGCCCGCTTTCTGGGCGCCAGTCGGGACAACACCGGCAAGCAGTTGCGCATGGTCAAAACCAATGCGATCTATACGCCGACGCTACAACTGGTGATCTACAGCGCGATGGCGGTACTGATGTTCTTGGTGCTCTACATGCGCGGCGACTCATCGGCCGGTGACCTGGTGGCTTATATCACCCTGGCCGGTCTGCTGCCCAAGCCGATCCGCCAGTTGTCTGAGGTGAGTTCGACCATCCAGAAGGGCGTGGCGGGTGCTGAAAGTATCTTCGAGCAACTGGACGAGGTGCCGGAGGTGGATAGCGGCGTGGTGGAGCGTGAGCGAGTCAATGGACGGCTTGAGATCCAGGGGCTTAGCTTCGCCTACCCAGGCACTGACAAACCGGTGTTGCACGACATCAGCTTCACGGCTGAACCGGGGCAGATGGTGGCGCTGGTCGGCCGCTCGGGTAGTGGCAAGTCGACCCTGGCGAACCTCATACCGCGTTTTTATCATCATGAGCACGGGCGTATTTTGCTGGATGGCGTCGAGGTCGAAGAATACAAGCTGCGCAACCTGCGACGGCATATCGCCCTGGTCACGCAACAGGTCACGCTGTTCAATGACACGGTCGCCAATAACATCGCCTATGGCGATCTGGCTGGCGCGCCGTTGGAGGATATCCAGCAGGCAGCCCGTGATGCCTATGCCGACGAGTTCATCCAACAGATGCCGCAGGGTTACCAAACGCCCGTTGGCGAGAATGGCGTGCTGCTTTCCGGCGGCCAGCGTCAGCG